>NZ_JBFTLD010000097.1:0-21391 GCF_056396265.1 Allobosea sp. 05T422_2
GAGCTGCACGGCAAAGTCGCCGGTGCCGCTACGGATCGCGGCGGTCGCCGGAGCAGGCGTCGCAGCGGGAGCCGGTGTCGGAGCAGCACTTGCAACACGCACCGGCGCGGCCGGAGTGGTCGCCGGCGCAGGGGTCGCGACGCGCTCCTGAGCCTTCGGAGCTTCAGGCGCCACGGCCGGCGTCGCAGCCGTACGCTGCCGCGGCGGATTGGTGCTCGCGGTCGAGGATGGATTGAGCGGCAGGTTCCCGCCGAGCCTGGTCGGCGCTGCGCCGGTCGCGAGCCCTGACGCGCCGTTGCTATAGGCCGCGTTCGCGCCGGGCGGAGGCGCCGGCGTGCCATCGGGACGGATCGAGACGGTACGCACCCGGCGCGGCTCGCCGAGGCCTGGTACGCTGGACGTTGCGATCAGACCAGCTTCGGCCGGCGAGACGGAGCCGCGCTCGGGAGCCGCCGGAGCCTGGGCCAACGGATTGCCGTTGGCGCCTGCCTGCGGCGTCGAGCCGAGCCCCGGCATGACCATCCGGCCCGGCATCGTGCGTGCCGCCTGCTGGATATCGACCGGCTGCTCCTCCCGGCTGACGACCTTGGTCGGGTTCGACGGGCTGTCCCCAGCACGCTCGTAAATCTGCTTGTTCTGATTCGGAATCTCGGCGCCGCCGGGATTGGTCGGCGCAACCTTGCTCGGGCCGCCATCGGCCGCGATGACCGGCGGCTGGCCGTCGCTTGTCACGGACGGACCGCGCAGGCCCATGTAGCCGCCGACGCCGATCACTGCGACGGCAATCGCGGCAGYGGCAGCCCAAAGGCCCTTGCGCGAGCGCCGCGGCGGCAGATCCTGATAATCATCTTCGGCCATCAGCGGCGGCTCGGGATAGTCCGCCTGCGTGTCGTGGCCGTAATCCTGATATTGCGCGTTGCCACGCTCCTCGTCGAGGTCACGCGCATCATGCGCGGCAGGCCGGGCGGGCTCCGACCGTGCAGTGCGATAGGGCTCCGGCTGTTCGACCGGCGTCGGAACATAGACCGCAGCCTGCCGGACCGGTTCGGCGGCAGGTGCCGGGCGGGCGATATCCCCGCGGCGAAGCAGCGCCTCGAACTCGTCGAGTGCCCCCAGCATATCGGCCGGCGGCTGTGCATTGTTGGCGGCAACAGGCTGCTGAGCCGGTGCCTGGGCAAAAGAAGGCTCCTGGCGCTGCCGGGCGCCCGGCCAGGCTCCAGCGGCGGCCGCTTGCTGCTGCACGGGAGCGGCAGCGGCCCGCGGCGAGAAGAGTTCCTTCAGGGGGTCATCCTGACCGACGATTCGGGTCAGCTCGACAAGCGGGTCGACAGACGCCCCTGCCTTTGGAGGCTGAGCCGCGCCGCGCAGCTGACGCTCGAGGTCATCGAGGTCGAGGGCGAAACGGTTCCTAGCTGGCTCACTCATGGTATGATCCATTCCAGCGCTGTCGGCGCCCGAATGGAACGCCGAACTCTACGCAAGGTCAATCTGACCGACTTTGCGCGCCGCCGGCGATCCTGGCCGTCAACGCATTTCTTCCGGCGCCGCAACCCCGACGACAGCCAGACCGGAGGCAAGGACGCTGCGCACCGCGTGCACGAACGCCAGTCTTGCTACCGTGGATTCTCGATCAGTTTGATTAACGAACCGTAATTGCGGCGAGTCTTTGCCCTTGTTCCAGAGCGAGTGGAACGCGCTCGCCAGCTCATGGACGAAGAATGCGACGCGATGCGGCTCATGTGCGCTGGCCGCTGCATCGATCATTCTTGGATAGGCAGCGATCATCTTGATGATGCCGATCTCCGCCTCGTCGGTCAGGCGCGACAGGTCCGCCTGCGCCAGCACCGCGGGCGACAGATCGATGCCCGGGAACGCCTCGCGCGCCTGCCGGAAGATCGAAGCGCAGCGTGCATGGGCATATTGGACGTAGAAGACGGGATTGTCCTTCGACTGCTCGACGACCTTGGCGAGATCGAAATCAAGCGTCGCGTCGTTCTTGCGGAAGATCATCATGAAGCGCACCGCATCGCGGCCGACTTCGTCGATGACTTCGCGCAGCGTCACGAAATCCCCGGAGCGCTTCGACATGCGCACCTGCTCGCCATTGCGCAGCAGCCGCACGAGCTGGCAGAGCTTGACGTCGAGCGAGCCCTCTCCATGCGTCACCGCCTTCACCGCGGCCGACATGCGCTTGACATAGCCGCCATGATCAGCGCCCCAGACATCGATCATCTCGGCGAAGCCGCGAACGAATTTCGAGCGGTGATAGGCGATGTCATTGGCGAAATAGGTGTAGCTGCCGTCCGACTTGAGCAGCGGCCGGTCGACATCGTCGCCGAACAGCGTGGCCCGGAACAGGGTCTGCTCGCGGTCTTCCCAGTCCTCGTCCTTTTGCCCCTTGGGTGGCGGAAGCCTGCCTTCATAGATCAGGTCGCGCGAGCGCAGGTCCTCGATCGTCTCGCGCACGGCATCGATATTGCCGTCGACCGCCTGAAGCGAGCGCTCCGAGAAGAAGACGTCGTGAACGACCCCGAGTGCAGCGAGATCGTCCCGGATCATCGCCATCATGCCGTCGATCGCGGCAGCGCGCACCGCCACCAGCCATTCGGACTCGTGCTTGCCCCGCAGGCTCTCGCCATAGGTCTTGGCCAGGCTCTCGCCGACCGACTTGAGATAGTCGCCGGGGTAGAGTCCCTCCGGGATCGCCCCGATCTCCTCGCCCAGCGCCTCGCGGTAGCGCAGGAAAGCGGAGCGGGCGAGTACATCGACCTGCGCGCCGGCATCGTTGATATAGTACTCGCGGCTGACCGCGTGGCCGGCAAAGGCGAGCAGGCTCGACAAGGCATCGCCGAAGACAGCGCCGCGCCCGTGGCCGACATGCATAGGCCCGGTCGGATTGGCCGAGACATATTCCACATTGATCTTCGGATCGGGCCGGAGCGCACCGCGGCCGTGATCCAGTCCGGCCTCGATCGCGGATTTCAGAATCCCCGTGAAGACGGCCGGCTGCAGCGTCAGGTTGATGAAGCCCGGCCCCGCGATCTCGGCCTTCGCCACGTTCGGATCACGCGCGAGCTCATCAACCAGCAAGGCTGCCAGAGCGCGTGGGTTGGTGCCGGCCTCCTTGGCGAGCACCATCGCGGCATTGATCGCAAGATCGCCATGGGCCGGGTCCCGCGTCGGCTCGACGACGACACGGGCGAAGGACAGCCCGGTCGGGATGGCGCCGCGATCTGCAAGCAGGGTCAGGGCGCTGTTGATGCGCGCGGAAAAGGTCTCGAACAGGTTCATTGCGACCGCAAGAATACGAAAACTGGAAGGAACAAGTGCCCGGGCCTATCGCAGCGACGGGGTCGCGTCAAACAGGCGGCGATGCTCGTCGAGCGCGTACCAGTCGGTCATACCGGCAATATAGTCGGCAATCCGGCGGGCCTTGCGGGGCTCGTCGAGCTCCGTCATCCCAGCCGCCCAGTCGGGCGGCATCGCCTGCGGCGCCGCAGCAAAGCGCGTGAAAAGGTCGCGCACCACGTCGGCTGCCTGCTGGCGAATGACCCCGACCCATGGGTGCCGGTACATGTTGGGATAAAGGAAGGCCTTGATCTGGCGATCGGCCGTCGTGATCATCTCCGAGAAGGCGACAACGGGCTCTCCCGCCCGGCGGATCGCATCGGCATCAGTTGGCGCCAGCGCGGCAATGAGCTCCTGGGAGCGCCCGATCACATCCTCGACGAAGCGCGTGATCACCCKGCGCACCAGCTCGTTCGTGGCGCGGGAGGTCTCGAGGCCAGGATGCAACCGCTCGATCTCGTCGAGCAGATCCGCCAGGAACGGCACGACGCGAAGCTCCGCATGCCCGAACAGCCCAGCCCGCAAGCCATCATCGATGTCATGAGCGTTGTAGGCGATGTCGTCGGCGAGCGCGGCGACCTGCGCCTCCGCAGAGGCATGGCTGTCGAGCCAGAGATCCTGCCGCTCCTGATACTCGACGATCGCCGCTGGGATACCAGTCTTCGCATAGCGGGCAGTCGGCATGCCGTCGGGGTCGATCAGCGGGCCGTTATGCTTGACCAGCCCTTCCAGCGTCTCCCAGCTGAGGTTGAGCCCGTCGAAACCGGCATAGCGATGTTCGAGCCGGGTCACGATTCGCAGCGTCTGGGCGTTGTGATCGAAACCACCGAACTTGTGCATGCAGGCATCGAGGGCATCCTCACCGGTATGCCCGAACGGTGTGTGGCCAAGGTCATGCGCCAGCGCCAGAGCCTCGGCCAGATCCTCGTCGAGGCCGAGCGCCCGGGCGAGTGCACGCGCGATCTGCGCCACCTCGATCGTATGCGTCAGGCGGGTACGGTAATGATCTCCCTCATGCGAAACAAAGACTTGCGTCTTGTGCTTCAAACGGCGGAAGGCTGTGGAATGAATGATCCGGTCGCGATCGCGCTGGAAATGGCTGCGCGTCGGTGACGCCGGCTCCGCGATCAGGCGGCCGCGGCTCTGGCTCGAACGACAGGCATAGGCCGCGCGCCAGCGGTCGCCGGGCTCGCGGTCGGATGAAGGGCTCTGTGGCTGCGGCATGGCGGACCTATCGACGCCCCCTGCTTGTACAGGCGCTGCGGCGCAATTACCTTCGCAGACAACAAAGGTGCAAGGAGCATCTGCCTATGACGACCGATCTTCAGGTCAATCCGCGTGGCATCGCCGTCACCGGCAAGGCCGCGAATCGCATTGTCGCGGTGATGGCGAAGGAGCCGCCCGGCTCGATGCTGCGCGTCAGCGTCGCCGGTGGCGGCTGCTCGGGCTTCCAGTACATCTTCGATGTCGACCACGAAAAGGCGCCGGGCGACCTCGTGATCGAGCGCGACGGCGCAACCGTCCTGATCGACGAGTCCTCGCTGGACCTGCTCGAAGGCTGCACGATCGATTTCGTCGATGATCTTGTCGGCCAGTCCTTCAAGATCACCAATCCGAACGCGACCAGCTCCTGCGGCTGTGGGACGTCGTTTGCGCTCTAGCGGGTCGGCAATGGGCAGCAGGGCCTGATGACGGGCCGTGCCTGACGCCATTCTCCCGAAGCAGCTGACGATTCTCGGCGAAACGCGCAGATCACCTCGCGCGCGAGAGGCGAGTTCATGGCCGCCGCTGTCCGACGCCGGGCGCTCGGCGCCCACAAAAAGGAAAAGGCGCCCTGACGGCGCCTCTTCCTTGGTCTGCGATCTGATTGTCGGCGCTCAGTGCGAGCTGATCGCGCCGCCCTGCTCCAGCCTGATCTCGGCCGCCATCAGGCCCTTCGGTCCAGGTCCGTAGCGCACCAGCACCGTCTGGCCGGGGATGAGCTCCACGATGCCGTAGCGGCGCAAGGTTTCCATATGGACGAAGATGTCCGGAGCGCCCTCGCCCTTCGAGACGAAACCGAAGCCGCGCAGGCGATTGAACCACTTCACCACCATGCGCTCGAGCCCGCTCGTCGGAGCAACCGAGACATTGGTGCGTGCCAGCGGCATCTCCGCCGGATGGCGCCCGGCCGAGGTATCGATCGACATCACGCGCACCGCCTGACGTCCGCGCGCCTTCGCGATCGCTTCCAGAACGATGCGGGCCCCTTCGGCGATGGCGTTGAAGCCATCGCGCTTCAGGATGGTGACATGGACGAGCACGTCGGCACCGCCATCCTCAGGAACCACGAAACCGTAGCCCTTGCTGACATCGAACCACTTGACGTAGCCCACGACCTCGACGCTTGCGTCGTGATCGAAGCCTTCGCCTCCGTCCAGCCGCATGATGCGGTTGAGTGATTGAATCGGACCGACCGGTGGCCGCCCGCTCTCACCGAACTCGTCGGACATGTCCCGCTCATCTCCGCGCGAACTGTTTGATTCGTGCCGATACGATACCATCGGTTCGAAGGCGCGATACAGCCGGCTTGGCGTCATCCACATCATCGCGATGGACACCGCGGCAGATTGGCAACGCTTTTGGCGCGCTCAGCCTGCCAGCCGGCCAAGCGCGGGGCCGATCTCGGCCCGCACCACGAGATCGGCGATCGCGTCGGGCTCCGTCGGTTCGCGATTGATGATCACGAGCTTCGCTCCATTGCGCTTGGCGATCGCCGGAAACGTCGCAGCCGGAAACACCACCAGCGACGAGCCCGCAACGAGGAAGAGATCCGCCCGCATGGTCAGCGCATGCGCCCGTCGCATCGCCGCTTCCGGCATGGCCTGGCCGAACGAGATCGTCGCGGACTTCACGATGCCGCTGCAGATGATGCAGCGCGGCGGCTCTCCGCTTGCCTCGAAGGCCGGGCGGATCGCGGCCAGTTCATGCCGCCAGCCGCAGGTCAGGCAGGTGGCATAGGTGCCGTTGCCGTGCAGTTCGATGATCCTGTCCTCGGGGATGCCGGAATCCTGATGCAGCCCGTCGATATTCTGCGTGATCACTCCGGGAGAGCGACCCTGGGCCACCAGATTAGCAAGTGCCTTATGGCCGCGATTGGGCATCGCACCGGCAAAATGGTCATCCATCGCGAACTTGCGCCGCCAGGCTTCGACGCGCGCCTCGCGGCTGGCGACGAAAGCGTCGAACGGGATCGGTCTGTGGATCATCCAGGGCGAGCCGGGCGACCGGAAATCCGGCACGCCGGATTCGGTCGAGATCCCGGCACCGGTGAAACTGACGATCACGGCAGCGCGGTCGAGCAGCGCGTGGAGTTCGTCGATCGCGTCGTTGGTCTCGTTCTGCATGGGCCCACTCGTCCGCCTTCGCCGCTGCCTATATGAGCGCTGCCCCGTGCTGCGGCCAAGCCGATTGACGCGGAGCCGGACGCGCCTCAAAGCTGCCGTCATGCTCCAGACTGTCCGCCCCACGCTGAACCCCGACCTTCACGACACCGGCACGCCGCCGATCCCGCAGGCGCAGGGTTGGGCTCGTTCCTATGACGGCCACTCCGGCCCGCTGATCGATCTTTCGCAGGCTGTGCCAGGCTCGCCACCACCCGCGTCCCTGCTGCAGCGCCTTGGCGAGGCCGCCGCCCTGCCCGATCTGACACGCTACGGCGCKATCACCGGCGATCTTTCGCTGCGTGAAGCCTATGCCGCCGAGATCGGCAGGATCTATGGCACTCCATTTGCGTCGACCGAGATCGCCATCACCTCCGGCTGCAATCAGGCCTATGTCGTGACCATGATGGCGCTCGCCCGGGCAGGTGACAATGTGCTGCTGCCGACGCCCTGGTACTTCAATCACGAGATGACGCTGACAATGCTCGGCGTCGAAGCGCGCCCGCTCCCCTGCGATCCGGCTTGCGGCTTCGTTCCGGATGCCGAGCAGGCGGAAAGCCTGATCGATGCAAAGACCCGCGCGATCGTGCTGGTGACGCCCAACAATCCGACCGGCTCGGTCTATCCGCCCGAGACCATTGCGGCCTTTGCCGCGCTCTGCGCGAGGCGCGGAATCTGGCTCGTCATTGACGAGACTTATCGCGACTTCCTGCCGGACGGAGTGAAGGCGCCGCATGAGATCTTCGCCACAAGCGGCTGGCGGGATTCCGTGATCGGCCTCTACAGCTTCTCAAAGGCCTATGCCGTGCCAGGCTGGCGCCTTGGCGCCATCACCGCCGGAGAGGCGGTCGTAGAGCAGATCGGCAAGGTGCTGGACTGCGTCCAGATCAGCCCCGTGCGGGCCGGCCAGCAGGCGGTTGCCTGGGGCATCGACGGCATTCGCGACTGGCGCGAGACCAACCGTGCCGAGATCAATGCACGGGCCGGCGCCTTCCGTGCCGCGATGGCGCCACTGAACGGCTGGCAGGTGCTCGCAGCCGGGGCCTATTTCGCCTATGTCGCGCATCCATTCGCAGACGTGCCCGCGGCAGAGGTGGTGCGGGCCCTGGTCGGGGAGCGTGGCGTGCTCGCCCTGCCCGGCCCCTATTTCGGCCCCGGGCAGGAACAGCATCTGCGCATCGCCATCGCCAATGTCGGCAAGGAACGGATCAGCGACATCGGCGAACGGCTCTCGGGCTTTACGCTCTGAATGAAACTCGGGTCATCCCGGGTGGCCGATGGGCGACCGGGACGACCATTGGCCAGAACCTTACCGAAGCAGGGCGGCGTAGCGCTCGCGATAGGCGTAGACCAGCAGACCGCCACTGACGATCAGGATGAGTGCGACCGGCAGGCCCTGCGGATTGATGGTGAGGTGGAACAGCACGATCACGGCCATCACCGGCGCAATCAATGCGAGCCCCAGGGCCGGCACGATATTGAGAAGCAGGCTGAGCGCCCCGACAAGATTGACGCTTTTCAGAAAGGGCCAGAAGAAGCCTGAATTCTGCAGAGCGAGCTCGAATTCCATGCCCTTCGGCGAAGTCGGCGGATGGATCAGATGGCTCCCCGTCGCCAGGAACCAGAAACCGTCGACTGCGCTGACCAAGAAGATCAGGCCGAGCAAAAGCCGCGGCACGGTGACAAGCAGAATGTGCTTCATGAGAGCGCCCCCCAGCGCTTCCGTTTTGGACAGCGCGGCCGATGGAACCGCGCTCCCCTACCGTCAAACGACTGCGATCACATCGTTGCGCCGATCTGCCAGGGCACGAACTCGGCATCGCCATAGCCGAGCTGCTCGGATTTGGAGCGCTCGCCGGACGCAACGCGCAGCAGCGTCTCGAAAATCTCGCGGCCCTTCTCCTCCAGCGTCACGCCATCGAGGATGTCCCCGCAATTGATATCCATGTCGTCGATCATCTTCTCGTAGATCGGCGTATTGGTGGCGAGCTTGACCGAAGGTGTCGGCTTGCAGCCATAGGCCGAGCCACGCCCGGTGGTGAAGGCGAGGATATTGGCGCCTCCCGCGACCTGCCCCGTCGCCGCGACCGGGTCGTAGCCAGGCGTGTCCATGTAGACAAAGCCCTTCGATTTCACCGGCTCGGCATAGTGATAGACGGCCGCCAGCGTCTTGGTGCCGCCCTTCGCCGCCGCACCCAGCGACTTCTCCAGGATCGTGGTGAGTCCGCCCGCCTTGTTACCCGGCGAGGGGTTGTTGTTCATGCTCATGCGGGCGCGCTCGGTATATTCCTCCCACCACTTGATCACGCCGACGAGCTTCTCGCCGACCTCGCGCGTTGCAGCGCGGCGGGTGAGCAGGTGCTCGGCTCCGTAGATTTCGGGCGTCTCGGACAGGATCGCCGTGCCGCCATGCTCGACCAGGATGTCGACGGCAGCGCCCAGCGCCGGATTGGCCGTGATGCCGGAATAGCCATCGGAACCGCCGCATTGCAGGGCAAGCGTCAGCTCAGAGGCGGGTACCGTCTCGCGCACGGCGCGGTTGGCGATCGGCAGCATCACCTTCAGCGCCTCGATGCCGGCGGCGACGCTCTTCCTGGTGCCGCCCGTCTCCTGAATCGTCATGGTGCGGAAGATGTCGCTCTCCTCGACGCCATAGGCTTCCTTCATGCGCTTGATCTGAAACCCTTCACAGCCGAGGCCGACGACCAGCACCGCCGCCATGTTGGGGTTGCAGGCATAGCCCCAGGTCGTGCGCTTCRGTACCTCGAAGCTCTCGCCATTGTAGTCGATGCCACAGCCGGTGCCGTGGGTCAGCGCGATGACTCCGTCGACATTGGGGTAATCGGCCAGAATGCCCGAGCGCTTGACCTCCTCGGCCATGAAGCGCGCGACCGAGGCCGAGCAGTTCAMCGAAGTGAGGATGCCGACATAGTTGCGCGTGCCGGCCCCACCGCCCTTGCGGCGAAACCCCTCGAACGTCGCCTGCTGCTCGACCGGCAGCACGAATTCAGGCTTCGCCTCGGCACAGAAATCATAGTCGCGCTCGAAGGCGTGGAAGCCGGTATTATGCTCGTGCACCCATTCGCCAGGCGGGATGTCGACCGTGGCAAAGCCGATGATCTGGCCGAATTTGCGGATCGGCTCGTCCTTGGCAATTGGGGCCAGTGCGACCTTGTGGCCGCGCGGAATGCGTTTCAGGGCGACGACACCCGCTGCGGTGACGCCTGCATCGATCGGATCGACCGCGACCGCGACATTGTCGGCGGCATTGAGCTTCAGCGTACGCGGCGGCAAGACCTTGTCGAGCATGAGAGGAACCGTCTGCTTGGGGGTGGCGACCCTGGGCCGCGCTCATCCAAGACATGCGCCTGTCCTGCGCTTTTTTCAATCGGTTGAAAGTAAGCCCGGCCTTGCATGCGACGCCGGATCGTCAGGCCGGCCTATCGCTCGACCGAAACACTGAGCTGCATGGTCGGGTGGATGCCGCAATAGAGCTCATAGATGCCGGCCCGCGTGAACGGGATCCTCACCGACTGGCCGGGCTCCTGCGCTCCGGAGTTGAACGGCTTGGGACCGGTGTCCAGCCGCACATTATGGGTACGGACATCGTCATTGTTGATCGTCAGGCTCTGGCCGGCATGCAGCCTAACGGACGAGGGCTGGAACATCCTGTTCTTCTGCGAGATCGTCGTGCCCAGGTCCGCAACCGCCAGCGCAGCAGGCCGGGCAGCGCTGAGGGCAGAAACCGGTGCGGGCGGATTTTCGCTCGACAGCGTCGCCAGGAAGGCCAACAGCGCGGCGCGCTCCTCCGACGTCAACCCGATCGGCTTGATGTCCGGCGAGAGGCTCGGCCGCTGCACGACACCGTGCTCATAGTGATCGAGCACGGCGTCCAGCGTCGGCAGCGAGCCGTCATGCATATAGGGCGCGGTCCAGGCCAGCTCCCGCAGCGACGGCGTCTGGAACGCATGATCGGCTGCTCTCAGATCGATGATCTTGCCGCGCCCGAGATCGCTCCCCGGCAGACCGACATCGTGAAAGGCACGATCGGTGAAAGCCCAGCCGGAGTGGCAATTGCTGCAGCCGGCCCTGCCGGTGAAGAGCGCAAAGCCCCCCTGTTCTTCGCTGGTGAGGGCGGTCTCGTCGCCTTCGACCCAGGCATCGAAGCGGGTCGGCGGCGAGACCAGGCTTCGGACATAGGTCGCGAGCGAGGCGCTGATCTGGTCAGGCCCGATGCTCCGGCTACCGGGAAACGCGCTCGCGAAGGCCTTGCGATAGTCCGGCCTGCGCGAGAGCTTGACGGCGATATGCGGCAACGTCTCGGCCATCTCGAGCGGGTTCTCGATCGGGCCGTGCACCTGCTCCTCGATCGTGCGCGCCCGCCCATCCCAGAAGAAGGCTGCGCCCCAGGCGAGGTTCCATAGATGCGGTGTATGACGTGCCAGCGGCACCAGTGCCACGCCCTTCCCGATCGCAACGCCGTCGGTGAAGCCGAGCGCCGGGTCATGGCATGTCGCGCATGAGACCGTACCGTTCGAGGACAAGGCCGGATCGCCGAACAGGCGCCGCCCGAGCTCAAGCTTGGCGGGGTTGAGCGGGTTCGAGGCAGGGAACGGCACGGCGCTGGGACGTCGATAGCTCGCGCGCGCAACGGTCAGCCCTGCACCCGTAGCGGATTGGGCGGGCTCCACCGCCTGCGAGCCACCGATCAGCGCGAGCGCGGCGGTGGTCGCGCCGGCGAGAAAGGCATTCAAAAGGGAGGCCKACCGGGCCATCGCCGCCTCAGCGCAGGAAATTCCCAGCCTGGAGCTCGACCCGAGCGATATCGCCGAGCACGGCGCTGGTATCCTTGACCGGCTTCTTCGGCGCGACCGCCGTCGGCCACGCCTTCTTGAGTTCGGCAAGCGCAGCCTGCAATTCCTTGAAGGCAGTCGCGTCCTTGGCGGCAAGCTCGCCGGCAACCGCATCGATCATCGCAGCCGAATGCCAGACGAAGCCGCGCGAGTCCTGATACTCGACCGCCTTGGCGATACGGCCCTTCTCGATGGCGTTGCCATATTCGTCGGCGGCGACCTTCAAGGTCTCGAGCGCTGTCTCGACCGAGAAGCGCGGCCAGTTCTTCTCGGCCTCACGGAGCCCGGCATCGGCCTCGGCGAGGCGCTCATGCACCAGCTTCAGCGCGCCGTCATAGGCATCCTTCTTCCTGGCCTTGACGGTTTGCGCCAGCGCCTTCAGCGCGGCCTCAAAGGGACGGACCTTGTAGGTTGCGAGATCGTTCTTGATGCCACCATAGATTTCTTCAGCCGGGTGCAGGAAGTGCGGCAGCGCCTCACCGAAGCGCCCATCCTTGACCAGTTCGTCGCCAACCAGGAGATGGCCCCGGATCAGGGCGATCGAACGCGCAAATTTGAGGTTGGGCGCCAGCGCGTCGGCTTTGCCGCCTTCGCCCCCCTCTCCACCTTCGCCGCCCTGCCCCTTGGCCGGCGTTGCCTTCACTGCAGCGCCATGAGCATGCTGGGCAATGTCGAAGGAGCCGCTCGCATGCAGGGCCGGAGCGGCGGAGGTCTCTGCGAAACCGGCCGCCGCCACGCCTGCTCCCGCAGCGATCACCGTACCGAGACCGATCCACAGCTTGCTCKAAGTCTTCATCATGTCATCCCGGGTTGGCCGACAGGCGGCGCTGCCACGCAGGGCCTGGCAGGCATCCCACGTAAGAACACGACCTCTCGAATGAACCCGAAAGCTGACATCGTCAAGCAACCGCATCCCTAGAAGAACGATTACATTGATTCTAAACTAGACATCAAGGTAATCACCCTAGTAATCCCTTGATGCCAAGCTATTTTCTGCCCCGGCGCAAACTGTAGATGCGGCCTTCAGCCAGCGAGAATCTCCATGATCCTGCCGATCGGCAACATCCTGACACAAGCCGAGATCGAAGATGCCCGTGCCGCGTTGGCCTCGCTGCGCTTCGAGGATGGTGGCAGGACCGCGGGCTGGAATGCGAAACTGGTCAAGAACAACCGGCAGGCGGCTCCGGGTGCGCGCGCTGATGCGCTCAAGGCGCTCCTCGGGGAGCGCATCCTCGCCAATGAGGTCTTCGCGGCCGCCGTCCGCCCCAAGGCCCTGACGCCGCTGCTCTTCAGCCGCTACGAGCCCGGCCATGCCTATGGCAGCCATGTCGACGACGCCCTGATGGGCGGCATGCGCACCGATGTCTCGTTCACCCTMTTCCTGGCCGACCCCGCGACTTATGAAGGCGGCGAACTGGTGATCGAGACCCCGTCGGGCGACGAGGCGATCAAGCTCMCGGCCGGTTCGCTCATCGCCTATCCCTCGACCACGCTGCACCATGTCGCGCCCGTGACCAAGGGCGAACGGATCGCTGCCGTCGGCTGGGCTCGCAGCTTCATCCGCGACGCAAGCCAGCGCGAGATCCTGTTCGATCTCGACCGGGCCCGTCGCGCACTGTTCGGCCGCGAGGGCAAGACGCCCGAGTTCGACCTGATCTCCAAATCGGTAGCGAACCTCACCCGGATGTGGGCGCAGGACTGACTAGATCATTGGACCGGATATCGTATCCAATCTAATGATCTAACCCTTTGTCTTGCATCGGCTTTCCCGAAAATCGCAATCCACTTTTCGGGCCGATTCTTTAGCGGGTGCCAGCGCCCGGAGTTCCCGTCGCCGCCAGGCCGGCAAGCGTCTCGTCGACGATTGCATCCTTGGCCAGTGCCACCGACACGACCAGCGGGTGCTCATCCGCCCCTGGCTCTTCCAGCGCCGCGAACTGGCTGTCGAGCAGCGCCGGCGGCATGAAATGGTGCTGGCGCGCCGCCATGCGCTGGCCGATCAGCTCCCGCGAGCCCTTGAGATAGACCAGCGCGACATCCGGCCGGTCACCGATGATGACGCGGCGATAGGCACGTTTCAGTGCGGAACAGGTGACGATTCCGTTCTTGCCGGTCGCGCGCAGCTCGTCGATCCAGGCCGCGATCGCCGCCAGCCAGGGCTTGCGGTCCTCATCGTTCAACGGCGTACCGCTCGACATCTTGGCGACGTTCTCGGGCGGGTGGAAGGAATCCGCATCACGAAACGGCCAGCCCAACCGCTCGGCCAGACGCTCGCCGAGCGAGGTCTTGCCGGAGCTGGCGACGCCCATGACGACGATGACGGCCGGCATCTGCCCATGCGGGAAAGCGCTCATGAGGCTCACGGCTTCTTCGGCTCGACATGCCCGCCGAACCCGGCGCGCATCGCCGAGAGCACCTTCTCGGCGAAGGTGTGGTCCTTGCGCGACCGGAAGCGGGTGTAGAGCGAGGAGGTCAGCACCTCGGCCGGCGTCGCGGTCTCCACCGCGGCCTGCACCGTCCAGCGCCCCTCGCCCGAATCCGAGACATGCCCGGTATAGGCAGACAGCTCCTCGTCGGCGGCCAATGCCTCGGCCGTGAGATCGAGCAGCCAGGAGGTCACGACCGAACCGCGCCGCCAGACTTCGGCAATCTCCGCGACATCGAAATCGAAGCCGTATTCGGGTGGCAGACCGTCCTTGGCCGAGGCATTGCGCAACAGGTCGAACCCTTCGGCGAAGGCCTGCATCATGCCGTATTCGATGCCGTTATGGACCATCTTGACGAAATGGCCGGCACCGACCGGGCCGCAATGCAGATAGCCCTGCTCGGATGCCGGGTTGCGGCCCTCGCGGTGCCGGCTCTCTGGAATGTCGCCCTTGCCAGGGGCCAGCGCCTTGAAGATCGGCTCCAGACGGTCGAAGCCCGCCTTGTCGCCACCGACCATCAGGCAATAGCCGCGCTCCAGCCCGTGAACGCCGCCGCTGGTGCCGATATCGAGATAGTGCAGCCCCTTCTCTGCGAGCTCCTGCCCGCGCCGGACATCGTCCTTCCAGAAGGCGTTGCCGCCATCGATCAGTGTGTCGCCGGGGTGGACGAGGGCCGCGAGTTCGCTGAGCGTCGCCTCGGTGATCTCGCCGGCCGGGAGCATCACCCAGATCGCCCGCGGTGCCTTCAGCTTCGAGACGAGATCGGCGAGATCGGCGGCAACCACCGCGCCGTCGCTTGCCAGCGCCGCACCGGGCTTGGGATCACGGTCGTAGACCACGCATTCGTGCCCGGCCTTCATCAGCCGGCGGACGATATTGGCTCCCATGCGGCCGAGGCCGATCATTCCAAGCTGCATAGCAAAGGCTCCTGCCGGGGATCCTGAACCGGCTTTGGGAGCGCTTCATGCCTCGTGCAGCGGGTTGGAGCAAGCGGAACCCGGCAGGGGTCAGCCGCGCTGCAGCGCCCGCCAGCGTCCGGGGGGCACGCCATAGGCGCGGCGAAACTGGCGGGTCAGGTGGCTCTGGTCGGCAAAGCCGCAGGCCATCGCCACCTCGACGAGCGAGGTGCCGCCGAGCAGGAGCCTGCGCGCCTCCTGAAGCCGGCGCATCACGAGATAGTTATAGGGGCTGGTGCCGAAACAGGCGCGAAAATGCCGGGCCAGAGTGAAGCGATCGAGGCCGGCAATGGCTTCGAGTTCGCGGGAGGCCACCACCTCGTCGCGATGGGCGTCGAGATATTGGCGGGCTCGCTCAGCGGCAGGCCGGTCGAGCACGTGTCCCGTCGGCCGCGCGGCCGATGGATCGAGCGCGAGCAACGCTTCGGCGAGCGGCAGCAGGATATCCTCGGCGGCGATCTCGTCGAGCGGCGCATCAAGATCGCGCAAGGCATGGGCTACCGCGCGAACAAGCCGCGCATCCTGCGAGACTGCGGTCGAGACGAAGGGCAAGGCGCAGCCCTGCGCTCCCAATGCCTCCCGGATCAGTCGCGGCTCGACATAGAGCATGCGGTAGCTGAACCCCTCCGGAATCCCGGCGCGCCCGTTATGGATCTCGTCGGGATGCAGCACGATCGCATGCCCGCTCAAGCTGTCGCACCGGCTGCCGCGATACTCGAAGCTCTGCACCCCGGACAGAGTCAGCCCGAACGCATAGGTGTCATGGCGATGCGGATCATAGGCAAAGCCGCGGAAGAACGCTTCCATCCGCTCGATGCCGTCTATGCCCGAGCCCGTGCGCACCCAGTCGGTGCCCTCCGGCCCGCACGATCGTTCAAGACGAGCCTTCCCGGCTTCGGTTAGCGATTGGGTCATGCGTTACGATACCAAGATCGCCATCGTGGTACGCGAGAATCTCGCCCCCTGGCAAAAACTCAATGTTGCGAGCTTCCTGGCCGGAGGGCTGGTCGGCGCTTCGCCCGAACTCGCGGGCGAAGCCTATCGCGACGGCTCCGGCCGTTTCTACGGCCCTCTGATCCGCCAGCCCGTCCTGATCTTTGCGGCGGCAGGCGAGCAGTTGAAGCAGCTTCTGGAGCGCGCCCGCGCCCGTGGCGTGCGCCCGCATCTCTATACTAGCGAGCTGTTCACGACCGGCAACGACAGCGAAAACCGGGCCGCCGTCGCCGCCCTGCCGACCGAAGCGCTTGATCTCGTCGGGCTGGCGCTCCACGCCGAACGCAAGGAAATCGACAAGATCGTCAAGGGCTTGACCCTTCACACCTGAATCAATCTCTGAACCTGTGCTCCGTCGAGCTCGCCCATCGCACCCGACAGCACGATCTCGCCACGATCCATCACGAACATCGTGTCGGCGAGTTCGCGCGCGAAGTCGAAATATTGCTCGACCAGCACGATCGCCATATCGCCGCGCTGGCGCAGGTAGTCGATGGCGCGGCCGATATCCTTGATGATCGAGGGCTGGATGCCCTCGGTTGGTTCGTCGAGCACCAGCAATTTGGGTCGGGTGACCAGCGCCCGCGCGATGGCGAGTTGCTGTTGCTGGCCTCCCGAGAGGTCTCCGCCGCGTCGGCCCAGCATGGACTTGAGCACGGGGAATAGGTCGAACAGGTCATCCGGGATGAAGCGGCTGCGGCGTGGCAGCGGCGCGAACCCGGTTTCTAGGTTTTCCTTGACGCTCAGCAGCGGAAAGATCTCGCGCCCCTGGGGCACGAAGCCGATGCCGGCCCGCGCCCGATCCTCGCTGCGCAAGCTCGAGATGTCCTCGCCCGCAAAGCTGATGCGCCCGCCGCTGATCGGCTGCTGGCCGACGATGGCGCGCATCAACGAGGTCTTGCCGACGCCGTTGCGGCCCATGACGCAGGTGACCTTGCCGGGTTCGGCGGCAATCGAAACCCGGCGCAGGGCCTGCGCCGCCCCGTAATGCAAGTCGATGGCTTCGACGTTCAGCATCGTCCGATGTCCAGCCGCTTCGCCCGATCGATCAACCGGTTCCTATATTTCCCGATCATGCTCACCGCCCCAGATAAACTTCGACGACGCGCTCATTGGCGCTGACCTGATCGAGCGGCCCTTCGGCCAGCACCGCACCTTCGTGCAGCACAGTGACCTTGACGCCGAGTTCGCGGATGAACCCCATGTCATGCTCGACCACGATCACCGAATGGTCCCTGGCGATCTCCTTGAGCAGCACCGCCGTTTCGGCCGTCTCGCCATCGGTCATACCGGCGGCCGGCTCGTCGACGAGCAACAGCTTCGGGTCCTGAGCCAGGAGCATGCCGATCTCGAGCCACTGCTTTTGCCCATGCGAGAGTGAACCGGCGAGACGGCTGCGCGCATCCCCCAATTTGATGATGCCGAGAATATTGTCGATGCGCTTCTGGTCGGTTGCCGCCGTCTTCCAGAACAGGGTTCTGGCCACCGTGCGTTGCGACTTCAGCGCCAGCAGGATGTTGTCCTCGATGCTGTGGAAGTCGAACACGGTCGGCTTCTGGAACTTGCGGCCGATGCCGAGATTGGCGATTGCGGCCTCGTCGAGCCTGGTCAGGTCGACCGAGCCGCCAAACATCACCGTCCCCTCGTCCGGCCTGGTCTTGCCGGTGATGATATCCATCATCGTCGTCTTGCCGGCGCCGTTGGGCCCGATGATGGCCCGCATCTCGCCCGGCGCGATCACCAGCGAAAGCCCGCGGATCGCCTTGAAGCCGTCGAAGGAGACACTGACGCCATCGAGATAGAGCAGTGAGGAGGTGAGCGCTGCATGGGCCGGGATCATGCGCGTCACTCCGCCGGGACCGGTTCGGCCAGCGGGGCGGCTGGCTCGCGCTTGCGCCGCCTCCCCCACCAGTCCTGCGCCGTGCCGAGAATGCCCTTGGGCATGAACAGGGTGACGAAGACGAAGAGGGCTCCGAGCGCGAAGAGCCAGTAGGGCGCCATGAAGCCGGAGGTGAAGACCGTCTTGGCGTAGTTCACCACGACCGCGCCCAGCGCCGCGCCGACCAATGTGCCGCGCCCGCCAACCGCGACCCAGATCACGGTCTCGATCGAGTTGGCCGGAGCAAATTCGCTGGGGTTGATGATGCCGACCTGCGGCACGTAGAGCGCGCCTGCGACGCCAGCCATGCAGGCCGAGACGGTGAAGACGAAGAGCTTGAAACGGTCGACCCGGTAGCCGAGGAAGCGCGTGCGCGATTCGGCGTCGCGGATCGCGATGACGACCTTTCCGAGCTTGGAATCGACAATGCCGCGGGCGATCAGGAAGCCGGCGATCAGCATCACGCAGGTCATCGCAAACAGCGCCGCGCGCGTCGCCTGCGCCTGCACGTTGAAGCCCAGGATGTCCTTGAAGTCGGTCAGCCCGTTATTGCCGCCAAAGCCCATGTCGTTGCGAAAGAAGGCCAGCAGCAGCGCATAGGTCAGCGCCTGGGTGATGATCGAGAGATAGACGCCGGTGACGCGGGACCGGAAGGCGAACCAGCCGAAGACGAAGGCGAGCAGCCCCGGCACCACCAGCACCATCAGCATGGCGAAGGGGAAGGAGGAGAAGCCGTACCAGTACCAGGGCAGTTCGTGCCAGTTCAGGAAAACCATGAAGTCGGGCAGGATCGGATTGCCATAGACGCCGCGCGAGCCGATCTGGCGCATCAGATACATGCCCATCGCATAGCCGCCGAGCGCGAAGAAGGCGCCGTGGCCAAGCGAGAGAATGCCGCAATACCCCCAGACGAGGTCGAGCGAGATCGCGAGCAGCGCATAGCAGAGGTATTTGCCCCAGAGCGACATGGTCGAGGTCGGGACATGAAGGACCGAGTTCTCCGGCAGCAGCAGATTGGCGAGCGGGACCAGCACCGCCAGTGCGACCAGAAGTCCGAGGAAGATGAGGCCGCGCTTGTCGAGCCCCTGGATGAGAAAGCGGGTGATCATGCCTCCACCGCCCGGCCCTTCAGCGCAAACAGGCCGCGCGGGCGCTTCTGGATGAACAGGATGATGAAGACGAGCAGTGCGATCTTGCCGAGCACCGCGCCGGCATAGGGTTCGAGCAGTTTGTTTGCGACGCCGAGCGTCATCGCGGCGACGAGCGTGCCCCAGAGATTGCCGACGCCGCCGAAGACGACGACCATGAAGGAGTCGATGATATAGCCTTGGCCGAGATTGGGGCTGACATTGTCGATCTGCGACAGCGCAACGCCGGCCAGCCCCGCCACGCCGGAGCCGAGCCCAAAGGTCAGCGCATCGATCCGGCCGGTGCGAATCCCCATGGCCGCCGCCATCCGCCTGTTCTGCGTCACTGCGCGCATCTGCAACCCCATCGGCGTGAGCTTCAGGATGGCCAGCAGGGCGGCGAAGACGAGCCCGGCGAAGACGATGATCCAAAGCCGGTTCCAGGTGATCGCAAGCCCGCCTATCTCGAAGACCCCCGCCATGAAGGCCGGTGCCCCGACCTCGCGATTGGTCGGACCGAAGGCGGTGCGGACCGCCTGCTGCAGGATCAGGCTGATGCCCCAGGTCGCGAGCAGCGTCTCCAGCGGCCGTCCGTAGAGGAAGCGGATGACGCCGCGCTCGATCGCGACACCGACCAGCCCCGCGACGAGAAAGGCCGCCGGTAGCGCAATGGCGAGCGAATAGTCGAACAGGCCTGGAACGCGGGCGCGGATCACCTCCTGGACCACGAAGGTGGTATAGGCGCCGAGCATCACCATCTCGCCATGGGCCATGTTKATCACGCCCATCACGCCGAAGGTGATGGCAAGCCCGATCGCGGCGAGCAGCAGGACAGAGCCGAGCGAAAGCCCGTACCAGAGATTCTGCGCCGCGCGCCATAGGGCGAGCTTGCCCTCGATCTCGGAGATCGCCCGCACCTGCGCCTCCTTCAGCGACTGCGGAACGTCGCCCGGCAGGGAGCGCAAGGTCGCCAATGCATCCTGGTCGCCACGCTCGCGCAACACATCGATCGCGCCGAGCCGGTCGAAGGGCTGTGCGTCGGCCTTGCTGATCAGGATCGCCGCCTGCGCCTGGCGCAGCGCGATCCTCGCCCGATTGTCGGTCTCCTTGGCGATGGCGCCCTCCAGGACCGGCAGCACCGAGGCGTCGCGCGATTTGAAGACCGCCTCGGCGGCGGCGGCGCGCCGGGCCGGATCGGGATTGAGCAGGCCGAGCCCACCCAGCGCCGCCTGAATCACGCGCCTGACATTGTTGTTGAGCCTGACAGCGCTGACACCTGCCGGCTCGGCAGGGAGCGGCTGGCCGGTCCGCGCATCGCTGAAACCGCCTGTCCCGGTCCTGATCGCGACCGCCCCGCCGCCCGCGAGCAGCCGCCCCTCGGCGAGCGCCTCGATGATCACGGCCGCGTTCGGATGAGCGGTCTGAACCAGGATCTCGACCGCCCGCGCCGTGTCGGAGAAGCTGTCCGCCCCCAGCCGGGTAAAGGCCTCGTCGGCGCCCTGGGCGAAGGCTGCGCCCGGCGCGAGCAGGAGAGCCGTCGCGACCACGATCATGCGCAGCAATCTGGACAGGAGAAGCATCGGCTCGCTCTTCATGACGCGCTCAGATCGGGACCTCAGCTCTCATCCCGGGAACCGCGCAGACGGAACCTCGGGGATGCGCGCTGCCTTGCTTGCGAGAGCCGCCGCAGGTCGCGGCAGAAAATGAGGGGCGGCCGGGCGTTATTCGCCCGTGCCGCCCCTCCCCCTCATGACCTCACGCGCCGCCGCACTTGCTGGTCTTGACGTTGAAATTGCCGCATTTCTTCTCAACCCAGTCGCCGACCAGATCCTTGGAGCCATCGAGTTCCTTCGACCAGGCGTCGCCGGGCACGAGGCCTGTCTTCGAGACGACGTCGAATTGGCCATCGGCCTTGATCTCGCCGATCAGGACCGGCTTGGTGATGTGATGGTTGGGAAGCATCGTCGAGACGCCGCCGGTCAGGTTCGGCGCCTCGATGCCGGGCAGTGCATCGATGACCTTGTCCGGATCGGTCGACTTGGCCTTCTCGACCGCCTTCACCCACATGGCGAAGCCGATGACATGGGCTTCCATCGGATCGTTGGTGACCGCCTTGTCGTTCTTCTTGAAGGCCTTCCACTGCTTGATGAAGGCGTCATTCTCCGGGGTCTTCACCGACTGGAAGTAATTCCAGGCGGCGAGATGGCCGACCAGCGGCTTGGTGTCGATGCCTGCAAGCTCTTCTTCGCCGACCGAGAAGGCTACGACGGGAATGTCGGTCGCCTTGATGCCCTGGTTGCCGAGTTCCTTGTAGAAGGGCACGTTGGCGTCGCCGTTGATGGTCGAGACCACCGCGGTCTTCTTGCCGGCCGAGCCGAATTTCTTGA
>NZ_JBFTLD010000098.1:0-30841 GCF_056396265.1 Allobosea sp. 05T422_2
GGCCGGAACCGCTCTACGACCAGATCGCGGGGCAGCTCCGTGCGATGGTCGTGGCCGGCGCCATCCCCCGCGGAGCACGGCTGCCACCGCAGCGAAAGCTCTCGGACGAACTCGATGTCTCCCGCTCGACGATCGTGCTCGCCTATGCCCGCCTGAAGAACGAGGGCTATGCGCATGGCCGCACCGGCGCTGGGACCTATATCGAGACCGACCTGCCGGAGGATCTGCACCGCCGCCTGGACGCCCCGGCCCCAGCCGGGCCGCCGCGGCAGCCGCGCATCCTGGCAAGGCGTGGCAGCGCGCTGATGGGCCTGCCGCTCCCGAGCGAGCGTGAGCTCGGCTACGATCTCAGCCCCCTGCTCCCGGCGCTCGACGAATTGCCGTTCAGCGACATCCGCCGCAGCACCGCCGAATACTGGGGCTCTGAGCCCTGGCCCCAGTTCAGCTTCAGCGAGCGCCTCGGGCTCCCGGCCCTGCGTCAGCAGATCGCCAAATATCTCGGCGAATACGAGGGCGTGCCCTGCGCGGCCGAGCAGATCGCGGTCGTCGCCAGCACGACACAGGCCTTCATCCTTCTCGCCCAGCTGCTGCTCGACCCAGGCGACGGCGTCATCGTCGAGGATCCGGGCTATCCGACCCGGGTCGCCGCGCTCGTGGCGAATGGTGCCCGCGTCCTGCCGCATGCGGTCGATCATGACGGGCTCTGCGTCGATCGCTTCAGCGCGGAGACTGAGACCGCCCGGATGGTGATCGCCTCGCCGACCAATCAGTTTCCCTACGGCTCGACGATGCCGATGGCGCGCCGGCTTTCGCTGCTGGCCTGGGCCCGCGCACGGGACGCCTGGGTGATCGAGTATGATTACAGCAGCCCGATCGGCATCAACCGCCAGCCCCTGGCTTCCCTGCTGTCGCTCGATACCGACCAGCGCGTCATCTTCATCGGCAACATCAACCGGATCTTCTCCCCGTCGCTCGGCCTGACCTATCTGGTCCTGCCCCCCGATCTGGTCGAGCTGTTCTACCGGGCCAAGCTGGTCTTCTCCTGCTATCTGCCGCCGCCGCTGCAGCAGATGGTGGCCGATATCATGGGCCGGGGCGTGCTGGCCCGGCATGTCAGGCGGATGCGGCTTCTGTATCGCGAGCGGGCGGCCATCCTCGTCGGAGCCCTGCGTGAGGCGCTCAGCGATCGGCTGGTCATTCCCGAGGTGACGGCGGGGTTGCATCTGACCGCCCATGCGCGCGGCCCGCTCGACGACCGCGCGGTCACCGATGCCGCCCGGCAGCGCGGCATCGATGTGCCGGCCCTGTCCCGCTACCGGCTGCAGAGCCAGGAGGCGACGGGGTTCATCTTCGGCTTCGGCAATACCGCGCCCGAGCGCATTCCGCCGGCGGTGCGGCGCTTTGCCGAGATCGTGGCGGCGACCTAGCGTGGCCGTGGCGAAGAATTTGAAATTTGACGCCGGGGCTCGAAGAAGCACCGGCCTGGGGGAGAACGAGATGATCGATGAGAATGGATTGGCGCAGCGCTTGATGCGCGAGCACGAGGAACAGGTGCGCTTCCGCCCGTTCGCGGCGGCGAGCGGCATCGCTTCGCTCGAGGACGCCTACAGGGTGCAGGACCGCTATGTCTCGCTGCTGCAAACCCGGTTCGGTGACGGGATCGGCTACAAGATCGGCCTGACCTCGCAGCGCATGCAGACGATGTGCGGCATCGACCAGCCGATCGCCGGGGTCGTCCTGGCCGACCGGCTGCACCATTCCGGCGCGAAGGTCGCAATCTCCGGCTATGGGCGGATCGGTCTCGAATTCGAGATCGCCGTGCGCCTAGCGAACGATCTTCCCGTCGGCGGCCCCGCCTTCACGCCCGAAACCGTCGCTGCCCATGTCGGCGGCGTCTGCGCCGCAATCGAGATCGTCGACGACCGCGCCGCCGACTATGCCGAGCTCGACGTGCTCTCGCTCGTCGCCGACAATTCCTGGAACGGCGGCATCGTCCTCTCCGAATTCCGCAGCGCGTGGCCCGCGCTGGATGCGGTCACCGGCGTGGTCCACCGCAATGGCGTCGAGATCGACCGCGGCCACGGACGGGACGTGCTCGGCCACCCCTTCTCGCCCCTGGCCTGGCTGGCGAATGCGCTGGCGGCCAAGGGCCGGACGCTACGTGCCGGCGATGTGGTCATGACCGGCAG
Source organism: Allobosea sp. 05T422_2 (assembly GCF_056396265.1). Taxonomy (NCBI): domain Bacteria; kingdom Pseudomonadati; phylum Pseudomonadota; class Alphaproteobacteria; order Hyphomicrobiales; family Alloboseaceae; genus Allobosea; species Allobosea sp. 05T422_2. Next base: position 2,190 of record NZ_JBFTLD010000098.1, read on the forward strand.
CCTGGTCACCACCCGCTTTCCGACCGAGACGGAAACCTACACTTTCGCGTTGGACGGCATCGGAGCCGTCGAACTCACTGTCGAAGCCGGCAAACCTGGCTGAAACAGGTTTGCTCCCGCCCCCTCTCCTTGCAGGCGTTTGTACCGTCGTGGCTGACTGGAAAGCCCCCGGTGCAGACTGTAAGCAAGAGCCATGGCGCAGCAGGACCATGATCTCTGTGTCCCGATCGATGCCGGACTTGTTCGACGATTGATCGCCGCACAATTCCCCGCATGGGCTGACCTGCCCATCGAGCCAATCGAGCCGGGCGGCTGGGACAATCGTACCTTTCGTCTGGGCGATCAGATGTCGGTCCGCCTGCCGAGTGCGGCTGCCTATGCGCCTCAGGTCGAAAAGGAGCGCCGCTGGCTGCCAAAGCTGGCGCCTCACCTCCCATTGCCGATCCCCGCGCCACTTGCCCTGGGCGCTCCAGCGGAGGCCTACCCGTGGCCATGGTCCGTCTATCGCTGGCTTGACGGCGAGCCAGCCGCGACCAACCCGATTGCCGATCTCACGCAGTTCGCCCGCTCGCTTGCCGGGTTTCTCGGCGCCCTTCAGCGCATCGACGCGACTGGCGGGCCGGCGGCGGGGCAACATAATTTTCATCGGGGTGGCAGGCTGGCGGTCTATGATGCAGAAGCCCGGGCTGCGCTTGCAGCGCTTGGGTGCCGCACCGACATCGCTGCGGCCGAGAGCGTATGGGCCGCCGCGCTCGGTTCGCAGTGGCGCGGCCCGCCTGTCTGGGTCCATGGCGATATTGCCCTTGGCAACCTGCTCATCAGGAATGGCAAGCTCTTTGCCGTGATCGACTTCGGGAGTTCGGGGGTCGGCGACCCTGCCTGCGACCTCGCGATCGCGTGGACGGAGTTTACCGGAGCGAGCCGCGACATGTTCCGTGCCGCGCTTTCCCTCGACGACGACACCTGGGCCCGCGCCCGCGGCTGGGCCCTGTGGAAGGCGCTGATCACGGTTGCCGGCCACGATCGCAACCAGCGCGATGCGGACAAATCATGGCAGGTGATCGAGCGCGTATTGGCGGACCACCGGCAGTTCGACGGCAAATAGGTGAACCCGAACATCCCCGCCGGKAGCGCGCCTCTCCGGGCTTATCCCGGCCGGCGGTTTGATCCATGGGATCCGCCGCTGTCCAGGCCATCCAGGCAATCTTCGAGCTGCCGAAGCAGGCTTTGCAATTCGGCAAGACGCTCGCTGCCGTAACGTCCCGTGATCTCGCGATAGATCGCCTCGGACTCGACGCCGGCCCGCTCGATMAGCTCAAGACCCAGCGGCGAGATCGAGACGAGCCCCCGGCGCAGATCGGCCTGCGAGGTGCGCCGCAGGATGAGGCCGCGTTCGTCGAGGTCCTTCAGGATGCGCGAAAGACTGGGCGCGAGCAGGAACGTGTCCTCCGCCAGCGCCGTCACCTCGATCGTGTTCACGGCCGTCAGGGCGCGCAGAACGCGCCACTGCTGCTCCGTCATGCCGAAATGCCGAAGGCTGGCACGGAAATGGCGCATCACCGCTTCCCGGGCCCGCAGCAGGGACATCGGCAGGGATTTGGAGAAATGGCGCAGGCGCACGCGCGCTGCCGGCTGCCCGGTTTCGGCAGGCAGGTCCAGGCCCTCGGCTGGCGTCCGGTCGCTCATCAATCCCCCCGCTGMCAGGAATGGCCTGGCCAGCCCCATTTTCCGGCCTGCCGAGTCGCCCTTTTCAGGCCGACATCTTCTCTGGAATACCGCGCTGCTTCAAATACTCGCGGTAATTGCTCGTCTTGAAATTGACCGTCTCATCGGCCTCTTCCATCTGCACGGAAATGCCGAGGGGCCGCGACGCGCTGACCGGGGCGAGCAGCGCCTTCACCGCCTCGAACACCCGGCTGCCCGCCGTCTTGCGGTCGGCCTCGGAGCGCCCGGCCGCGATCCGCAGCAGGACATGCACGAACGCGTTATCGGGGTGACCGTCGACGATGAGATAGTTCGCGACGGGCACGCCGCGCGTGCGCGCCCCGGCGAAGGGGAAGATGCTGCCGTCGCCGATCAGGGCATCCTGCACGGTCTTCAGCAGCGCGGGCACGTCGACGCTGGCTTCGAGATTGGTCGAATACTCGACCCAGATATGAGGCATGGATACGATCCGTTGCTGGATTAGCGGAGGGCGGCAGCGGCGGCAGTGATGCCGGCACCGACTGAGGGGACGGRGTGACCGAGCGCAACAAGCGTGCGTTCGAGAAAATGCAGGTCGGTCAGGATATCGGCTTCGCTGATCTGGCCCATCGTGCCGATGCGGATGACCCTGCCGCTCAGCCGGTTGCGCGCACCGGCGATCATCGTGTTGTAGGTCTCGTTGAGGTGCTTGACGATCGCCCCGCCCGTCAGGGGCTCGGGCACCGACGCGACGACAACGGTCTGGGAGGCCACGGCAGGATCACCGAAAGCCGGCAGGCCAAGCGCGACACAGCCGGCGCGGAGCGCGCCCGAGAGCCGCTCGTGCCGCGCGAAGACCTGCGGCAGCCCCTCCTCGTGAATCATCTTCAGCGCCTCGTGCAGGCCAAAGAGCAACGAGACCGGGCAGGTGAAGGCGGTCTCCTGGTTGTCGACGACGGCCAGCGCCTTGCGCATGTCCCAGTAGAAGCGCGGGCAGCGGTCGGTGCGCTCGATGACCTTGCGGGCCTTGTCGCTGACGCTGGCGAGGCCGAGGCCGGGCGGGCACATCAGCGCCTTCTGCGAGCCGGTGACGACGATGTCGACGCCCCACTCGTCCTGGCGCAGCTCCATGCCGCCGAGCCCGCTGATCGAGTCGACGAGGAACAGCGTCTCGCGCTCGCGCAGGAGCGCGCCGATGCCGGCAAGATCGGTCACCGCACCGGTCGAGCTCTCGTTATGGACAGCGATCACGGCGCGGTACTCGGCCTTGTCGAGCTCGGCGGCGACCCGCGCCGGGGTCGGCGCATGCCCCCATTCGCTCTCGATGACGTCGACCTGCGCGCCCAGTGCCCGCGCGATCTGGGCATAGCGCTCGCTGAACTGGCCGTGGACCAGCGCCAGCACTTTCTCGCCGGGAGCGAGAATATTGACGAGGCTCGCCTCCATCACGCCGGTTCCGGAGCTGCCGAAGACCAGCACCGGCGCCTGCGTGCCGAAGAGCGGCTTGATCAGGCGCTGGATCTCGCCCAGCACGACACGCATCTGCGCGCCGCGATGGTTGACGATCGGCAGCGCGGTGGCACTGCGCACGCGCTCGGGGATCGAGATCGGCCCGGGGATGCGCAGGCGATAGGGATAAGCGGCGGAAGGCGTCGTGCTCACGGGGTTCAGGCTCCGGACTGGAATGATGGCTGCGGCTGGGCCGGCCGGTTAGTGAATGACCTGCTGGATGAACTGGCGGGCGCGCTCGGTTCGCGGCGCAGAGAAGAAGGCGTCCGGCGTCCCGACTTCGGCGATGGCGCCGTTATCCATGAAGACGACCCGGTCAGCCACGGCGCGCGCAAAACCCATTTCATGGGTGACGCAGATCATCGTCATGCCGGTGCCGGCGAGCTCGATCATCACGTCCAGGACCTCCTTGACCATCTCGGGATCGAGTGCGGAAGTCGGCTCGTCGAAGAGCATGACGTCCGGTTCCATGGCGAGCGCCCGGGCGATAGCGACGCGCTGCTGCTGGCCGCCCGAGAGCTGGTTCGGGAACTTGCGGGCCTGCTGGCCGATATGGACGCGTTCGAGCAGCTCCATGGCCTGGGCTTCCGCCGCGGCGCGCGGCAGGCGCCTGAGCTTGATCGGGCCGAGCGTCAGGTTGTCGAGGATCGACAGATGCGGGAACAGGTTGAACGACTGGAAGACCATGCCGACGCGCTGCCGGATCTTCTCGATATTGTCGTCGCCCTGAGACACGGTCTCGCCGCCGACCGTGATCCTGCCACCCTCATAGTGCTCGAGGCCGTTGATGCAGCGGATCATCGTCGACTTGCCCGAGCCCGACGGGCCGCAGACCACGATGCGTTCGCCCTGCTTCACCGCAAGGTCGATGCCGCGCAGGACGTGGAACTGCGAGAACCATTTATCGACGTTCTCGAGCCGGATGATGGGATTTTCCATGATTGCAATACCCGATGCGGTCAGGCCCGGTCGGCCCGTGCGAAGCCGCCCTCGATGGCGCGGCTGTAGCAGGACAGCCCAAAGCTCATGAGCCAGAAGACCAGCCCGACGACGAAGTAACCCTCGGCCTGCGAGCCGACCCAGAGCGGGTCCGCGACGCCGGCGGAGACGATGTTGAGCAGGTCGAACAATCCGACGACCATCACCAGCGTCGTGTTCTTGAGCAGCGAGATGGTGGTGTTGACGATGCCGGGCACGACCTTCCGGATCGCCTGGGGCAGGATGATGTAGAGCATCGTGCGCCAGTAGCCGAAGCCGAGCGCCATGGCCGCCTCGTACTGCCCCTTCGGCAGCGCCTGCAGGCCTCCGCGCACCACCTCGGCCATGTAGGCAGCCTCGTAGAAGATGATGCCGACCACGGCGAGCGCGAGCGGATCAGGCTTCATGCCGGAAGGCAGGAAGAAGGGCAGCATCACGATGGCCATGAACAGCACCGTGATGAAGGGCACGCCGCGGCAGAATTCGATGAAGCCGATGCAGAACCAGCGKACCAGCGGCATCTGGCTGCGCCGCCCGAGCGCGAAGAGCGCGCCGAAGGGCAAKGAGAAGCTGATGCCGGAGACGGCAAGGATCAGCGTGAGCAGGAGCCCGCCCCATTTGTCGCTGGGCACCACCGGCAACCCGGCGACCCCGCCATGCAGCAGGACGAAGGTGACGACCGGCAGGACCACCATCATGAACAGGCCGGCATAGCCCTTCCCCGGAATGCGGGGCACCATCAGCCAGGTCAGCCCGGCGATCAGCAGGGCAAAGACGGTATCCGGGCGCCAACGTTCCAGCGGAGGGTAGAAGCCGTAGATGAACTGCGAGGCCTTGGCTGCAACGAAGCCCCAGCAGGCACCGCCCGGCACGCAATCGGCCCGGCTTGCAGCGGTCCAGGTCGCCTTGAACAGCGCCCAGGGCAGGATGGTCCAGGCGATCGCCCCGAGGATGAGGGCGACCGCGAGCGACAGCAACGCGTCGCGCCAGGAGGCGAAGATGCGCCGGCGCAGCCAGAGCGCGATCCGGGCCGGCGCACCGGCATGGGCGGCCGGGCGGCGCGGCGTATCGGAGATGAGGGCGGCTTCGGTCACCGTTCGACGATCCTGGTCATGTGGTTGAACAGGTTGATCAGCGCGCCGATCAGCAGGCTRATCGCGATATAGACGGCCATGGTCATGCCGACGATCTCGATGGCGCGGCCGGTCTGGTTGATGCTGATGCCGGTGAAGACGCCGACGAGATCGGGATAGCCGATCGCCACCGCGAGCGAGGAGCCCTTGAGGATATTGAGATACTGGTTCGACAGGGGCGGCAGCAGGACGCGCACCGCCTGCGGGATCACGATGAAGCGCAAGGTCCACCACCAGCCGAAGCCGAGCGCGGCCGCGGCTTCGCGCTGGCCCTTGCTCACGGACTCGATGCTGGCGCGTACCAGCTCGCCGATGAAGGCAGCGTTGTAGATCGCCATGGCGAAGACGAGTGCCGTCAGCTCCGGCACCAGGGCCCAGCCGCCGATGAAATTGAACCCTTTGAGCTGCGGCACGGAGACCGAGACCTGCGTGCCTGTCAGCGCGACAGTGAGGACCGGCAGGAGCACGAGCACCGCCAGCGACGGCAACCAGGCGTTCACCGAACGCCCCGTGCGCTCGGCATAGGAGGTCAGGCTGCGGAACAGGGCGAGCGCCGCAACGACTGCAATGAGGATGGCGATGACCAGGAGCCCCGGGCGATCGCTTGTCAGCGCCGGCAGGAAGACGCCGCGGTTCGAGAGATAGACCATGTCGCCGATACCGACGGCGACGCGCGGAGCGGGAAAGGCCCGGAGCGCGACATTGTACCAGATCAGGATATGGAGGAGCTGCGGCAGGTTGCGGACGAGCTCGACATAGATGCGAGCGGCGCGCGACACGGCCCAGTTGCCGGAGAGCTGCGCGATGCCGATGGCGAAGCCCAGGATCGTCGAGAGCACGATGGCGATCGCCGTCACCAGCAGCGTGTTGGTGATGCCAACGAGGAAGACCCGCCAGTAATTGTCGCTCGACGTATACGGGATCAGGTGGAACGCGATCTCGAAGCCCGCCTCCTGCCACAGGAAGTCGAACCCGAGCTTGAGGCCGCGGGCCGCGAGATTGTCGTAGAGGTTGCCGATGGCGACATGGGCCACCCAGGCCAGCGCGACCACGAGCAGCGCCTGGAAGACCCAGCCCATGACGCGGCGGCGTCCCGGCAGCGCAGTACGCTGAGATGATCGAACGGCAGGTGTGGTGGTCATTGTCCGGCTTGTCTGCGTGTGGGGAGATCGAGGCCGGCGGCTGGCGCCGGCCTCGCGCCTTTCGCTCAGCGGAGCAGCGGCGACGACATCAGGCCCTTGTTGTTCCAAAGGTTGTTGAGGCCGCGCTCGAGCTTGATCGGGCTCTTGTTGCCGAGATTGCGCTCGAACATCTCGCCGTAATTGCCGACGGCCTTGATCGCGTTGAGCGCCCAGTCATTGCCGAGCCCGAGCTTGACGCCGAAATCACCGGTCACGCCGAGCAGGCGCTGGACCTCCGGCGAGGTCGAACTCGCCTTCAGCTTCTCGACATTGGCCTGGGTGATCTCCAGCTCCTCGGCGGCGATCAGCGCATTGAGCGTCCAGCCGACGATATCCCGGAAGCGGCTATCGTCCTTGCGCACGACCGGGCCGATCGGCTCCATCGAGATCAACTCGGGCAGCACGACCCAGTCATCCGGCTTGCCGAGCTTCGACACGGCTCCGGCCAGGGCGCTCAGAACATTCGCATAGACGTCGCAACGCCCGGTTTCKAGGTTCTTCTCGTTCTGGTCGCGCGAATTGGCGGCGACCGGGGTGAACTTCAGGCCGTTCTTGCGGAAATAGTCGGCGAGGTTCAGCTCGTAATTGGAACCAGCGGAGACGCAGATCGACGCGCCATCGAGCTCCTTGGCGCTTTTGACGCCGAGCGACTTCTTCGCCAGGAAGCCCTGGCTGTCATAGAGATAGGCGCCGGGCCAGGCGACGTTCAGCTCGATATCGCGAACAAAGGTATGCGTGGCGGTGCGCGCCAGCAGATCGATGCCGCCCGACTGGAGCGTGGCGAACGCCGTCTTGATCTCGAGCGGCACGAACTTGATCTTCTCGGCATCGCCCAGCACGGCGGCGGCGACGGCACGGCAGAAATCGACCTCGAAGCCATTCCATTTCGCTGCGCTGTCGAGCGTGCTCATGCCGGTCTGCACGCCGCTGGACACGCCGCAATTGAGCAGCCCGCGCGCCTTGATCGTCTTCTGCGTGTCGCCGCTCTGGGCCGAAGCCACTGTCACGGCAGCCAGCATGCAGCCGGCAGCGAGGGTCCATTTGTTGCGCAGATATCCGAGCATTCCAATTCTCCCAGCAATTCCTACGGAGCGGTCATCGCGATCGGGGCCGCTCCGAAAACCGGGCCCCGATCTCACATAACAAGTTAATTATCAAGTTAATTATATCGGAGCGGGGAGCCGAAGAGATTGCATTCCCATTCCGATTTGATCTGGTTTGTCAGATGCTTGACTACGCGCCGGGGCTGCCGTCGCCATGACCGGGGCTGCATGGAGAGCCGACGGCTCCCCTGCCGAACGCATGCGGTGCGGCGCCCCCGCCAGCACTCCACCACTGGAGCCGAACGCCGCAAGCCGGCGCCGGCGCGACACGGCGCCGCGGGGGMCGTGGCCGCCCTCCGGGGACGCCGCCCCTTGCCCTTAGGGCAGAGGGAGCGACAGGCGTCTGCCTATTCGAAGAAGCAGCTGACGCTGCCCAGCGGGCCGTAATCGCCGGTGATGGTGTCGCCATGCCGCGCTTCCACCGGGCGAATGAAGGAGCCCGCCAGGACGATCTGGCCGGCCTCGATATGGTCGCCATAGGCGGCGAGCCGGTTCGCAAGCCAGGCGACGCCACGGGCGGGATGGTTCAGCACGCCAGCTCCGAGCCCTGTCTCCTCGACCTGGCCGTTGCGCGAGACGATGGCGCCKACCCAGCGAAGATCGACCTGGTCCGGCCGCATGGCACGGCCCCCGACGACGATGCCGGCATTGGCGGCATTGTCGGCGATCGTGTCGACGATAGTGCGGGCCTTCCCGCTCTGCGGATCGACGCGCAGAATGCGGGTATCGAGGATCTCGAGCGCCGGAGTGATGTAGTCGGTGGCATTGAGCACGTCGAAGATCCCGATATTGGGGCCCTTCAGCGGCGCCTTCATCACGAAGGCGATCTCGGCCTCGATCCGCGGCTGGATGAAGCGGTCCTTCGGCACGCTGTCGCCATCGGCGAACATCATGTCGTCGAACAGCACGCCTGAATCCGGGATGTCGATATTCAGCGCGTATTGCATCGCCTTGGAGGTCAGGCCGATCTTCCAGCCGATCACCTTTCGACCGGCGGCGATCTTGTGCTTCACCCAGGCGCCCTGGATGGAATAAGCGTCATCCATCGTCATCTGAGGATGCCTGAGCGACATCAGCCCCGTCTGGCGGCGCGTCCGTTCGGCCTCGTCGAGGCTCAGCGCCGCGGCGGCGATTTCATTGGCGTTCAGCATCGATCAGGCCTCGTCGGCAATGGTGTTGCGGAGAAGGCCGATCCCCTCGGCCTCGACCTCGACGACGTCACCGGGCTTCAGCCAGACCGGCGGCTCCAGGCGAGCCCCTGCCCCGGTCGGCGTKCCGGTGACGAGGATGTCGCCCGGCACGAGCGTGGTGAAGGTCGAGATGTAGCTGATGATCCGGCGGAAGGAGAAGACCATCCGGCTGGTCCGGTCCTCCTGGCGCAGCTCGCCGTTGACGCGGGTCGTCAGCGCGATATCGGCGATCTGCGCCTCATCGCTGAAGGGAACGAGCCATGGCCCGATGGAGCCCGAGCGGTCGAAATTCTTGCCCTGCGTGACGTTGAACTTGGCGTGCCGAACCCAGTCCCGGATCGTCCCCTCATTGCAAAGCGACAGGGCCGCGACATGGTTCAGCGCGTCGCGCTCGGCGATGCGGCGCCCCGCTTTGCCGATGACGATGACGATCTCGCCCTCATAATCGAGCTGCACGCTCTCGGGCGGGCGGATCAGCGGCTGGTCATGACCGGTGAAGGAGCGGGGAAAGCGCGGGAACAGGGAGGGATTGGCCGGGGCGGCCTGGCMATCCTTGTATTCGGCGTTGCGGTCGGGAAAATTGACGCCCACGCAGATGATCTTTTCGGGCGCGGCAATCGGAAGCTCGTAGCGGATCGCCTGGAACGGCAGATCCGGAGACAGCCCCGCCGCCGCGTCGGCAAGCTTCGCAAAGGCGCCCTCGGCTACCACCTCCTTCAGGCTCGGCCACCGAGCCGAGAAGCGGCTGGACAGGTCAATGACGCCCCCTTCCACGGCCAGGCCGTATCCGGCGCGGTTTTCAGCGGAGAAGCTGACGAATCTGGGGGCAAGCATGAATCCGGTCCTTCTGTCGCCTCGTGCCTTTGGCCGAGATCGACGTCTTCGAGAGTTGATTGCCAGGGGGATGGCGACGCGGCGGGCTGGCTTCAGCAACGGCGCAGGACCACACCGCCACGCAGGATTTATGATTATCATGTTAATTAGATAGCATGACCCGATCAAGAGGCGATCCGGCCTTATCCCCTACCCTGCCCTGACGTCCTGAGGTCGCGGCGGACATGTCGGGAAACCGCGCAGCGAAACCTGCGGTTCCGCATCGGCGCGCCATCGCTACGTGATCGATAGACGAGCAGTGGGACCACCGGTGCCCGCCCTTCACATCTGGGGAAGGCCGCCGTGACCGTTGGCGCCCATGCCGACGTCCCGTCAGCATTCCAGCCATCTCGGCGATCCGACTGACGCTTGACAGCCCGCTCGATCAAACCATAGCATATCAAATAACAAAATGATGTTTCATTATATGAAATGAAACACAGAGGGACGCTCCTTGACGCTCGATACCGACAAAGCCTCCGCCAAAGCTGTGCCTGCCGGCACAAGCACGCTCGACCTCGCCCTGCAGGCAGTCGAGTATCTGGTCCTGCAGAGCCGCCCCGTCGCACTGGCGCAGATTGCCGAGGCGCTCTCCTCCTCCAAGGCCACCATCTACCGGCATCTGGTGACGCTTCAGCGCCACGGCTTCGTCCGGCAGGATCCGAATACCGGCCGCTACGATGCCGGCATCAAGCTGATGGTMCTCGGCGAGGCGCTGCGACAGCGCTTCGATATCGTCTCGGCAGCACGCGAGGAGTTGATGACGCTCCGCGACCGCTCCGGCCAGGCCGTGACGCTTTGCGACGTGATCGATGAGGAATTGATCGTCCTCGAGCTGATCCAGGGCCGCACGATGATCGAATTCGCGATGCGGCCGGGCACGCGGCTCGCCTTCCACGCCAGCGCGCATGGCAAGATCTGGCTCGCCTTCGGCTCGCCGGAACGCAGTCGCACCGTTGCAGCCGGCGAGTTGAAGGCGTGGACGCCGAGCACGATCGTCTCCGGTGAGGCGCTTCTGGCGGAAATCGCACGCGTCCGCGAGTGCGGCTGGGCCACTGCGCCCGACCAGGTGATCACCGGCGTCAACACGCTGGCCGCCCCGGTCTTCGACCACCGCAAGGCGCTGGTCGGCTCGATCGCCATCGTCGGCTCCACGCAATTCATCGCGCCAGAACCCGATCCCGAACAGATCCGCGAAGTCGTCGGCGCAGCCGCACGCATCTCGCGCGGATTGACCTGGAAAGACTGAGATCATGACCTATTCCTTGGCCGTCGATATCGGCGGCACCTTCACGGACATCGTCCTGCGCGACTCCCGCGGCAGCCTCAGCGTCGACAAGACACTGACCACCCACCACGACCTGCTGGAGGGCTTCTTCCGGGGTGTCGATTCCGTGCTGGGCAAGGCCGGCATCGCGGCCGGCGCGATCGATGGTGTCGTGGTCCACGCCACCACGGTCGTCACCAACGCGCTGATCGAGCGCAAGGGGCTGCCGACGGCGCTCGTCGTCACGGAGGGCTTCCGCGACGTGCTCTCGATCCGCAACGAGCACCGCTATGACATGTACGATCCGCAGATCGAGTTCCCCGAGCCGCTGGTGACGCGCGAGCTGACCTTCGGCATCAAGGAGCGGGTCCTGGCAGACGGCACCCTCGCGCTTGCTCCGGCAGCCGAGGACATTACCGAACTCGCAGCCGAGATCCGCGCCTCCGGTGCTCGCGCCATCGCGATCTGCTTCCTCAACAGTTTCGCCAATCCTGAAAACGAGGTCGCGGTCGCGGCTGCCCTCTCTCGCGAACTCAACGACGTGTTCATCTGCACCTCGGCCGAGGTCGCGCCGCAGATCCGCGAATACCAGCGCGCCTCGACGGCGACGGTGAATGCCTACGCCATGCCGATCTCGCAGCCCTATCTCAAGCGGCTGAGCGACCGGCTGCGCGTCGAGGGTTTCGCCAACACGCCGCTGATCATGCTGTCCTCGGGCGGCGTCGTCGGCGCCGAGACAGCGGGCAAAAATCCCGTGCGCATGATCGAGAGCGGTCCGGCAGCCGGCGCCCTTGCTGCCTGCCACTATGCGGAGCTGCTCGGTATCGATCGACTGATGTCGTTCGACATGGGCGGCACCACGGCCAAGGCCTGCCTGATCGAGAACCGTACGCCGCTGATCACCGGGCTGTTCGAGGTCGACCGGCGCTACCGCTTCCGGGAAGGCAGCGGCCTGCCCGTCACGGTGCCTTCGATCGACCTGATCGAGATCGGCGCCGGCGGCGGCAGCATCGCCCATGTCGACGATCTCGGCCTGCTCAAGGTCGGGCCCGAAAGCGCGGGCTCCAATCCGGGACCTGCCTGCTACGGCCGCGGCGGCAAGAACGCGACCGTCACCGATGCAGATCTCGTGCTCGGCCTGATCGATGCCGAGAACTTCCTCGGCGGCGACATGTCGCTCGACAAGGCAGCCTGCGACGCCGCGATGGCGCGGCTCGGCGATGCGCTCGGCCTCAACGCCGTCCAGGCGGCGCGCGGCATCTACCGCATCGTCACGGAGGCCATGGCCTCGGCGGCGCGGACCCACGCCACCGATCGCGGCGTCGATTATCGCGGCCTGCCGCTCTTCGCCTTCGGGGGGGCCGGTCCGTTGCACGCCTGCGGCGTCGCGGACCTGCTGCAGAGCACCAGCGTGATCGTACCGCCGCAGTCGAGCGTGCTGTCGGCCTTCGGCACGCTCGTCACGCCGGTCCGGCTCGATCTGGTGCGCAGCGACCTGACGCGGGTCGACCATCTCGACTGGGGCCGCGTCGATCGTGTGCTCGGCGAGCTCGAGAGCGAGGGGCTGACGGCGCTCGGCGTATCCGGTTGCGCGGCGTCCGACGTCACGATCCTCATCGGCGCGGACATGCGCTATGTCGGCCAGCAGCACGAGGTCACGATCATCTTCGAGACCGACCCGCGCAAGAGCCGTGACAGCGCAGCGCTGACGGCACAGTTCGAGGCGGCCTATCGCACCCTCTACGGCGTCAACCCCTCGCATGTCCCGATCGAACTCGTGACCTGGCGCGTCGTGGCACGCGGTCCCCTGCCGCATTTCGACAGCCAGGCCCGGCCCCAGAACACAGCCGGTGCACCCAAGCGTCATCGTCCGGTCCATGCCTGGGAAGACGGTCAGTCGGTGCCGGTCTACGAGCGCTCCGCCCTCGCCACCGGCCAGACCATCGCCGGCCCCGCCATCATCGAGGAGCGCGAGACCACGACCGCGCTGCCCCCGGGCTGGAGCGCGACGATCGACGCGCTCGGCTGCATCGTCGCCACGAAAGGCTGAAATCCGATGGACGGAGTCGAACTCGAAATCCTCTGGTCGAACCTGATCGGTATCGTCAACGAACGCGCCAAGGCGCTGCAGCGCATCGCCTTCAGCCCGATCGTGCGCGAAGCCGGCGACCTCGCCTGCGCGCTCTTCGACCAGCGCGGACGCATGGTGGCGCAGGCCAATACCGGCACACCCGGCCATATCAACTCGCTCGCCATCGCGGGAGCCCATCTCGTGCGCCTGTTCGAAGGGCGGTGCGAACCCGGCGACGTGCTGATCACCAACGACCCCTGGCTCTCGGCCGGGCACTTCTTCGACATCACGATCCTGACGCCCATCTTCAACGGCACCAAACTGCTCGCCTATATCGGCTCGACCATCCACCACACCGATATCGGCGGCTACGGCATCGGCGCCGGTGCCCGCGACGTGCATGAGGAAGGCCTCTGGATCCCGCCGCTCAAGCTCTACGAGCGCGGCAAGCCGAGCGAGATGCTGCACGACATCATCCGCCGCAATGTGCGCACGCCCGACGCCGTCTTCGGCGACCTGTCGGCGCAGGTCTCTTCCGGCGAGGCCGCCGCCGAGCACCTGATCACGCTGTGCGAGCGCTACGGCATCGAGGACATCGAGGCCCTGTCCGACGAGATMATCGATCGCTCCGAGGAGGCGACGCGCAACGCCATCCGCAAGCTGAAGCCCGGCACCTATCATGGCGAGGCCGTCTTCGACGTTCCCGGCGGCGAGATCATCACCTTGAAGAGCGCCGTCACCGTCGATGCCGAGAGCGGTTCGATCATCGTCGACTTCGACGGTTCCTCACCGCAGACGACGACCGGCATCAACGTGGTGCTGAACTACACCCACGCCTATTCGACCTTCGCGATCCGCTCCTGCCTCAATCCGGACCTGCCGAACAACACCGGCTCGCTCGCGCCGATCGAAGTCCGCGCTCCCGTGGGCTCGATCATCAACTGCGCCTATCCTGCGCCGGTGAATGCGCGCCATGTGGTCGGCATGTACGTCCCGATGCCGATCCTGAAGGCGCTGCATCAGGTCATGCCGGAACGGGTCCTGGCGGAAGGATCAGGCGCGGTCTGGACCATTCAGATCCAGGGCCGGCGTCCGAGCGGCGAACCCTTCACCTCGTCGATGTTCAACTATTCCGGCGGCATGGGCGCGCGCGCCGGCAAGCCGGGGCCGAGCGCCACCTGCTATCCGACAGGGGTCGCGGCTGTGCCGATCGAGATCCTGGAAGCAGCGATGCCGATCGTCTTCGACCGCAAGGAACTGCGGCCGGGGTCCGGCGGCAAGGGCCGGATGCAGGGCGGGGACGGCCAGATCATCCAGTTTCACATGCGTACCGACCATGCTTGGCTGCTCAACGCGGTGCCGAGCCGGCTCGAACGCGGGCCTGACGGGATCGATGGCGGCCTGCCGGGGGCGCCCGGGCGCTTCCTCGTCAACGGCACATCCGTCAGCGAGGCGAAGAAGCTGACGATGAAGGCCGGCGACGTCGTGCTGCTGGAGACGCCCGGCGGCGGCGGCTACGGCAAGCCGGCGGCCTGAGAACTGCCATCGGGCGCAAGACCAGATCGTTGCACAAGACCAAGAAAAAGGCGGAGCCCCGCACCGGGGCGACCAGTCGAAGCCAAGGGAAACCGGGAGGACAGTTGATGAAGCAGACCCTATTTGCGGCCGGCATCGCCGCAAGCGTCGCGATGGTCGGCGCGGCGCCCGCCCGCGCGCAGGAGCCCTACAAGATCGGCGTCTCGGCAGGTCTGACCGGCTATGCCGCGACGGTCGATCGCGCCTGGCGCGACGGCGTTGAACTGGCGGCCGCGGCGGTGAACGCCAAGGGCGGCGTCATGGGCCGCAAGATCCAGGTTGTCGTCGAGGACAACCGATCCGAGCCGCAGGAGGCGGTGACCGTCTATCGGAAGATGCTGAGCTCGGACAAGGTCGACGTCTTCGTCAGCGGCTGCGTCTCGGCCGGCAATTTCGCGGCCGCCGGCCTGCTCTTGCGCGCCAAGGTGCCGATGATGCTGTGCTCGATCCTGCCGCAGCAGGCCGAGCACCTGCCCTGGGCCTTCACCACCCTGCCGCCGGCCGGCTTCGAGGTCGACAAGCGCCTGGAATACCTCAAGGAAAAGACGCAGATCCGAAAGATCGCGGTGCTGCATGACCCGACCCCCTACGCCAATCTCCAGAAGGGCGTGGCCGAGCGCAACGCGGCCAAGTACGGCCTCGAGGTCGTCTCTGTCGATCAGTACAAGCAGGACGACCCTGATCTCAGCGTCCAGATCAGCAAGGCGCGTTCGGCGGGCGCCGAAGCGATCCTGAAGATCGGGCTCGGCGGCACGACGCTGACCGCGGCCAAGAACATCAAGCAGCTCGGCGCCGACATGCTGCTGCTGACGAGCCTCGAGGACCTRGCCGTGTTCGGTCCGGTCTCCGAGGTGCTGGGCGACAAGTTCTTCTTCGTCGCCTCGCCGTCGCAGGTCTATGAGGCGCTGCCCGAGGGCACCCTCAAGACCGGCATCAAGGCCTTCCTCGAGCCCTGGCGCGAAAAATACAGGGATCGCGACCCGAACTGGGCCTCGCGCGGCTGGGACGGCGTCATGCTGACGGTCGCCGCGATCGAGAAGGCGAAGTCCTTCGAGGGCGAGAAGGTTCGCGCCGCCTATGAGGAGTTGACCGGCTTCCAGGGCACGACCGGCATCTACAATTTCCGGCCGGACCTGCATCAGGGCATCACCGAGAACCCCTTTGTGCTGGCCACCATCGAAGCCGGCAAGGTCAAGGTGGTGCAATGAGCCTCGCGGTCGCGACCAAGATAGAAGCGAGCGCTGCTCCGCCGATCCTGGCCGCGACCGGCCTCTCGGCGCGCTATGGCCATGTCGAGGCGCTGCACGGGGTCGATCTGCACATCGGCGAGGGCGAACTCGTCGCCGTGCTCGGCCCCAACGGGGCCGGCAAGTCGACGCTGCTGCGCGCGATCATGGGGCTCTCCGCCAATAGCGGCGAGGTCCGTTTCCGGGGCCAGGCGCTGTCGCGGCACGATGCAGTCGCGGTCGCTTCGCGCGGCATCGTGCTGGTGCCGGAGGGGCGCGGTCTCTTCGCCCCGATGTCCGTTGCCGACAATCTCGAACTCGGCGCCTATCGCTTGCGGGACAAGGCCGAATTCAACCGCCGGCGCGAGCGCGTGCTGACCCTGTTCCCGCGCCTGAAGGAACGGCTCGGACAGGCCGCAGGCTCCATGTCCGGCGGCGAGCAGCAGATGCTCGCCCTTGGCCGTGCGCTGATGGCMGGGCCGAAGCTGCTGCTGCTCGACGAGCCCTCGCTCGGCCTCGCGCCGCGCGTCACCGAGGAAATCCTGGAGACGCTCGGCCTCCTGAACCGCGAAGGCCTGGCGATCGTGCTGGTCGAGCAGAAGGCGCCGCTCGCGCTCGAACTTGCCAACCGCGTCTACCTGCTTTCGCTCGGGCGCATCGTCGCCGAACTCGATCCGCGTGACATCACCTCCCATGACGAACTCGCTCAGCATTACTTCGCCTGAACGGCGCCCGCTCAGGCTGGTGGGCCTGCTGCCCTGGCTCTTCGCCGGGCTCGTCGTCGGCTATGCCATGATCGTGGGCGGCTATGCCGCAACGGTCGTCGCCTTTGCGCTGATCTACGCGGTCTTCGTGACCGGGCTGAACCTGTTCATGGGCTTCGCCGCGCAGGTTTCCTTCGGGCAGAACGCCTTCGCCGCGATCGGCGGCTATATCTCCGCCGTGCTGACCGCCACCCATGGCTGGAGCCCCCTGCCCGCCATGGTGCTCGGCATCGTCGCGGCCGTGATTGCCGCCGCGATCGTCGGCTATCCCGCGCTCAGGCTGAAGGGCCATTACCTCGCGATGGGTACGCTGGCCATCGGCCTGATCACCTACGAGATCACCGTCGAATGGCAGTCGGTGACGCAGGGCTATATGGGCATCTCCGGCATCCCGCCCTTCGGGATCGGTCCCTATGAGATCACCTCCGACCGCGGCCAGCTCATCCTGCTCTCGCTGGTTGTCGCGGCTTGCGCCTTTGCGGCAGCGCGCATCCGCCGCTCGCGTTTCGGCCGAGCGCTCTCGGCTGTCGCCGGCAGCGAGGAGGCGGCGACGGCGCTCGGCATCGACGTCGCGCGCTACAAACTCGCGGCCTTCCTGCTCTCGGCCGGTTTTGCCGCGCTCGCGGGCTCGCTCTTCGTGCATGTCGTCGGCTTCGTCAGCCCCGAGGTCTTCGGGCTGCACATGGTCATCGTCACCTTCACCATGCTCTATGTCGGCGGCATCGGCACGGTCGCCGGACCTTTGGTCGGGGCGCTGATCGTCAGCCTGCTGCCGGAGACTTTTCGCGCCTTCAAGGACTATCAGGACCTCGCCTATGGCGCGGCGCTGATCCTGCTGCTGATCTATGCGCCGCGCGGCCTCGCCGGCCTCTTTGCCCCGCGGGGGCGCTCGTGAGCCGGCTTCGCCTGGACGGCGTGACGCGCCGCTTCGGCGGCCTCGTCGCAGTCGACGATGTCTCGTTCGAGGTCCCTGCCGAGGGCGTCACCGCCGTGATCGGCCCCAATGGCGCCGGCAAGACGACGCTGTTCAACCTGATCTCCGGCTTCCTGCCGCCGAGCGCAGGCCGGATCGTCTTCGAGGGCAAGGACATCACCGGCCGGCCGCCCGCGGAGATCGCCACTGCGGGACTGGTGCGGACCTTCCAGCTCGTCAAGCTGTTCGAGGATCTGAGCGTGCTCGATAACGTCAAGGTCGGGTGTCACCTGCAGGGCAAGGCCGGCCTGTTCTCGGCATTGCTGCGGCCGGCCTCTGCCCGCCGCGAGGAGGCAGCCGTCGAAGCCCGGGCGCGCGACCTCCTCGCCTTCGCCGGTCTCGCAGGGATGGCCGACGAACCGGCATCGGGCCTGCCCTATGGCCGCCAGCGCATGCTTGAACTGGCGCGCGCCATGGCGGCGGGGCCACGGCTCATCCTGCTCGACGAGCCGGCGGCCGGCCTGAATACCGAGGAATCAGCCGTGCTCTCGCGCACCATCCGGCGCATCGCCGACGAAGGCACCAGCGTGCTCCTGATCGAACACGACATGACGCTGGTGATGAATACCGCCGACCGCGTCGTCGTGGTGGATTTCGGCCGCAAGATCGCAGAGGGCACGCCGGCCGAGGTCCGCGCCGACCCGGCCGTGATCGCGGCCTATCTCGGCACCGGCAAGTCTTTCTCGAACAAGTCCTCCTCGGACAAGTCTTCCCTGAACAAGTCTTCCACCGACACGCCCGGCACGCAGGAGGCGGCCCATGGCTGACTTGTCCTATATCCCGCAAGTGCTCGTCAGCGGGCTCGGCATCGGCTGCGTCTACGGCCTGATCGGCATCGGCTTCTGCGTGATCTACAACGCCAGCGGCATCGTGAATTTCGCGCAAGGCGCCTTCGTGATGCTCGGCGGCATGATTACCCAGGTGCTGTTCGCCCGTAACGGCGTGCCGCTGCCGGTCGCCGCCCTGATCGCGATCGCAGCCGTCGCCGTGCTCGGCGTGGCGATCGAGCGCGTCGTCGTCAGGCCGCTCTGGAACCGCAAGGCGACRATGTTCGTGATGATCCTGGCGACGCTGGCCGCCCAGATCGTGATCGAGCGGCTGACGCTGATCGCAGTCGGCGACCAGCCCAAGACCCTGCCGGTCTTCACCGACCTCCCGCCGCTGATGATCGGTAGCGTCGCGATTGGCTACCAGCTGATCTGGATCGTCGGGGGATCGCTTGCGATCGTCGCAGCGCTTGCCGCCTTCTTCGGCCTGACGCGGACCGGCAAGGCCATGCGCGCCTGCTCGATCAACCGCGAGGCGGCTGCGCTGCAAGGCATCCCGGTCGCGCGCATGCTGGCACTGGCCTTCGCGCTGAGCGCGGCGCTCGGCGCCATTGCCGGCATCCTGATCACACCGACGCAGTACACCGCCTTCAATGTCGGCGTGCCCTTCGCGATCAGCGGCTTCATCGCCGCGATCGTCGGCGGCTTCGGGCGGCCTTTCGGCGCCTTTCTCGGCGGTCTTGTTCAATCGGGAGATCCACCATGGACATTCACAAGATCGACTGGAGCCAGATTCCGTGGACGCCAGTGCGTCCAGGCGTGGACCGCAAGGCCTTCTCCGGTAGTGCCGCGACAGTGGCGTTGCACCGGCTGATGCCTGGCCATGAGCCCAGGCCGCACAGCCATCCCCATGAGCAGATCGCCTATATCGTGAGTGGGACGCTGCGCTTCTTCATCGGCGGCGAAGAGCATCTCGTCGGCCCCGGCGGGCTCGTCGTGATCCCGTCCAATGTCGAGCATTGGGGCGAGGTCGTCGGCGACGAGCCCGTGCTCAATCTTGACGTCTTCACACCGCGCCGCCCGGAATACGCCTGAAACCAAGGGGTTCCAGGCCCAAGGGGGGGCGCATTCGAGGGAAAAGTCACAGCCCACGAGGGAGCCGAGGGGCTGGTCGATCGCGCGTCCGGCCGCATCCCGCCGGGTCGCGCCAGTGCCGGACGTCGGCCTCTTGGCCGAATACGGACCTAGGCAGKACGGTGCGGCGGGGCCCGATGTCGCCCATTGCGGGCAATCACGACGGGCTTATCGTCATGGCCTTGGTGGCACTCATGATGATCAGCTGGCGGTAGACTATGGCTCGCATCCCTCCGCAACATTTGACAACGGATCGCCTGGTTCTGCGCCCAACGAGCCTCGCGGATGCTGATCGCGCCTTTGAAATACAGTCGGACTGGGAGGTGACGCGCATGCTGCGAATGGCGTCGTTTCCGCCCGATCGAGCAGACATCGCGCAATGGTTCGCCGACCATCCGCGCGAATGGGCAGCGGGAGAAGCCTATCGTTTTGCGGTCGAGCTCCAGGGCAGAGCCATCGGGGTCATCGACGTCGATGAGATCTCTCAAGGCGAGGGGGAACTCGGCTATTGGTTCGAGCAGGCCAGCTGGGGCTGCGGCTATGCATCGGAAGCGGCACGAGCGGTCCTGAACTTCGCGTTTCGAACAGTCGGCCTGTCGCAGCTTCTCTCCGGACATGCCGTCGACAACGCAGCTTCGGGGCAGGTGCTTCTCAAACTCGGCTTTCGCCCACTGGACACCGTTCAGCGAAGCTCCCGCTCGAGAGGCGAGACAATCCTGCAGCGCCGCTACGTCCTGCCCGCCTCCGTAACGCTGGAGTGAGCGAGGGGCGGCCGCCCCGGGACAGCCGCGTTTCCGTGCGGTGGTCGGCGATCGCGGCACCGCCGGCATTCATTAGCACCGCTTATCTGTCCTAGTGAATCATTGAGCCTAATCGAATATCGGCCAGATCGTTAGGTTCCCCGCGAAGCTGACGCAGCAACCGAGGGGCGCATGCCGACGATCAAGACGCTATTCCTGCTTCCATCCATCCTGATCGCGACCGGTCTGCTCAGTCTGACGCCTGCGCTTTCACAATCTGCCGGGAAGCCAGAGCCTTTGGTCATTCAGGACCAGGGCAGTTTCGCGGTCGGCGGCGTGATCGCCAGCGCCCCGGGCACATTCGATGCGATGAAACCCCTGCAGCCGGCCGGGCAGACCTTCCATGGCGATCATCTCTACGCCTTCTACCAGCTGCCGGTCGCCCCGCGGAAACTCCCCATCGTGATGTGGCACGGGGCCGGGCAATTCTCGAAGACCTGGGAGACGACACCAGACGGGCGCGAAGGCTTCCAGAACATTTTCCTGCGCCGCCGTTTCGCGACCTATCTCATCGACCAGCCGCGGCGCGGCAATGCCGGCCGCAGCACGGTCGAGGCGACTATCAAGCCGACTCCCGACGAGCAGTTCTGGTTCGGCCAGTTCCGCGTCGGCATCTGGCCGACCTATTTCKACGGCGTCCAGTTCGACCGCAAGCCGGAGACGCTGAACCAGTATTTCCGTGCCATGACCCCGAACACCGGCCCGTTCGATGCAAACCTGATTTCCGATGGCGTGTCGGCGCTGTTCGCCAGGATCGGTCCCGGCATCCTGATGACGCATTCGCAGAGCGGCGGGCCAGGCTGGCTGACCGCGATCAAGAGCAAAAACGTCAAGGCGATCGTCGCCTTCGAGCCCGGCAGCGGCTTCGTCTTCCCGCAGGGCGAGCTGCCGAAGCCTGTGCCGACCGCGTTCGACACGCTTGAAGGCACGCCGGTGCCGATGTCGGACTTCATGGCACTGACCAAGCTGCCGATCATCATCTTCTACGGCGACAATATCCCGTCGAAGGCGTCCGATGTTCCGACCCAGGACGCCTGGCGTGGCCGGCTGGAGATGGCTCGGATCTGGCGCGACACCGTCAACAAGCGTGGCGGCCAAGTCACTTTGGTCCACCTGCCGGAGATCGGCATACGGGGCAACACGCATTTCCCGTTCTCGGACCTGAACAACATCGAGATTGCGGACCAGGTCTCGCGCTTCCTGGCGGACAAGCAGCTGGACTGATCACTCCCAGCACTCTCGCCGGCACGACGACGGCGCATGCCTGTCGCGGCCACTCATTCGGACAAGGAAAGCCCCACCATGAGCCCCCTCGCGCGTGCCCTGCTCGCCGCCACATGCCTGTTCGCTGCTGGCCACGCAACGACCTCCTACGCCCAACCCCAGGCGCCAGCCCCGGCCCAGCCGGCGACGCCAAAGCCGCCTTCCCGGGCGCAGCACCTGATGGGCGATATCGCGCCAAAGCTGGCCGAGCTCACCGACACTGTCCTGTTCGGCGACATCTGGGAGCGGCCAGGCCTCTCCAGGCGCGACCGCAGCCTGGTCACCGTCAGCGCTCTCATTGCCATGAACCGCCCTGATCAGTTGCGGTCCCATCTCGCCCTGGCGCGGCAGAACGGCGTGAAGGAGGAAGAGCTCGTCGAGGCGATCACGCAGCTCGCCTTCTACACGGGCTGGCCGAACGCCGTTTCGGCGGTCGCGGTTGCGCGCGACGTGTTCAAGCCGAAATGAGGCCCGGGATGGTCGTTCCAGAGCTTGCACCACCTGGTCCCGATGGAGCGAACGGTCGGCGCAGCCCCTCTGCAACGCAGGGCGTGGCCATTCCGCGACCTCCCCGGCCCTCGACGGCACGGCCGCGGCCAGAAGCAATCATGTCTCCAATGAGCAATCCAAGGACAACCCATTCATGAAGGTGCCTACGCTTCAGATCGCCCTGGCAAGCCTGTCCATGGCCGCCGTCCTCACGGTGGGCTGGCGGGTCCATGCGGAGGCCACGAGGGTGACGTTTCCCGAACTCGACACGCTGGTCCACTACACCACCGTCCGGCGCGGCAACGTCACCGAACATATCATGACGACGCCCGCGGCGATCGAGGCCGTGAAGAACCGCCAGCCAGTGCCGGCCGGAACCCATTTCGTGCTGGTCGACCATCGCGACGGCAAGCTGTTCCGCTACTTCGTGATGGAGAAGGGCCAGAACTGGGGCGCGGATTACGACGACGACCGCCGCACCGGCGACTGGCAGTTCCAGTGGTTCTGGCCGGATCGGACGATCAACACGAGCGAGAACACCGCCCGCTGCCAGTCCTGCCACCAGAGCCAGTCGGGCAGCGAATTCCTCTTCACCGGCTATCGCATCCCCCGTTTCGACGGCAAGCCGGTCGAATAGGTCCAGGGGAGCACGAAGGTGAGTTCTCTCTTCATATCCCGGCTATGGCTCGACGCTCTGGCGGCCGGCCTGCTGCTGCTCGGGTTTGCCTATTGGTGGCTTGGCAACCCCATCCATGAGATCGCGGGAACGGCGCTGTTCCTGCTCCTGATCGCCCATAACGTCTTCAACCGGCGCTGGTATGGCGCCGTCGCACGGACCCGGCACGGGCCGCGCAGCCTGTTCAACATCAGCGTCACCGTCGCGCTCCTGATCGCCATGCTGGCGCTGGTCGCGACCAGCGTGCTGATCTCGCATGCCCTTGCCGCCTATCTGCCGGCCTGGGGCGGCTTCACCATTCGGCAGATCCACACCCTTGCCGCCTACTGGGTCCTGGTGATCGTCGCGATCCATCTCGGGCTGCGCTGKCCGATGCTGATGGGCGTGGCCCGCAACCTGTTCGGCATCAGAACGCCCAGCAGGCTGCGAACGCTCCTGCTGCGGGCAGCAGCAGTGACGATCGCCGTCCACGGCGCCTGGAGTTGCATCGTCCTCGGGCTCGGAACCAGGCTTTCCATGCAGACGACACTGGATTGGTGGAATTTCGAGGAAGCGGTGGCGGGCTTCTTCATCCATTGCGCGGCTGCCGCCGGGCTGTTCATGGTCGCAACCTATTACGGCCTGAAGCTCGTCCAGCCCGGCTGGCCCATCGGCAGCAATCGCCAACGGGAATTGCCAGGCGCGGAGCCCGGTCAGGCCAGCCAGGCATGACGTAGCGCGACCGCCATCGGCTTCACCGGCGAGATCATTCCCGGTAGCGCAGGACGTCGATCAGGACGGCCAGGGCCGGCGAGACATGCCGGCGGCTCGGATAGTACAGGTGATAGCCAGGGAATGGCGGGCACCAATCCTCCAGCACGCGCACAAGGCGCCCGTCCCGGATATGCGGGATGGCCTGATCCTCTGGCAGATAGGCGAGCCCCAACCCGTCCAAGGCGGAGTTCAGCCGCATGGCGAGGCTGTTGAACACAAGCTGCCCCTCGCCGCGGACCTTGATCTCGCGGCCGTCCTTTTCCAGCCCCCAGGCAAAGAGGCCGCCATAGGTCGGCAGGCGCGACGCGATGCAGTTATGAGCGGTCAGGTCCTGAGGAGTCTCGGGAATGCCGTAGCGGGCGAAATAGTCCGGCGAGCCAATCACGGCCATGCGCATCTCCGGGCCGATGCGAACCGCGATCATGTCCTTCGCCAGTTGCTCGCCAAGGCGCACGCCGGCGTCGTAGCCAGCCGCGACGATATCGACGAGGCCATAATCGACGATGATCTCGACCGTGATGTCGGGATGATCCGGCAGGAATTTGCGCAGGGCCGGCTGCAACATGGCGACCGCCGCGTGCTCTCCGGCCGTGATGCGTACCGTTCCCGCGGGTTTACCTCGCAACTCGCCGAGCGCCGCGATCTCCGCCTCGATCTCCTCGAAGCGCGGACCGACCGTCTCCAGAAGTCTCTTGCCCGCTTCCGTGGGCGCGACGCTGCGCGTCGTACGGGTCAGCAGGCGCAGCTTCAGTCGTTCCTCGAGTGCCTTGATCGTCTGGCTCAGGGCCGATTGCGAGACGCCCAGCTTGGCCCCGGCCTTGGTGAAGCTGCGCTCCCGCGCCACCATGGCGAAGGCAGCGAGATCGTTGAAGTTCGGCTGCGCCATTGATTAGGGGACCTTATGAGCTCTTGCGGATTATAACTCCTAATCACCGCGGGCCACGCTCGCTACATACGCGCCATCAACATCGTGAGCAGAGTGTGAGGTGGACCATGCAGAAACGGACACTCGGCAAGAGCGGCCTGAGCGTGTCGGCGCTCGGTCTCGGCTGCATGGGCCTGAGTTATGGTTATGGCCAAGCCGTCGAGGGGAAAGCCGGCGTCGAGCTGATCCGCCGGGCCTTCGACCGAGGGGTGACCTTGTTCGACACCGCCGAGTCCTATGGGCCGTTCGTCAATGAGGAGCTCCTGGGTCAGGCGCTCGCGCCGATCCGCGAGCACGTCGTCATTGCGACCAAGTTCGGGTTCGACATCGACCAGAATTCCGGAGAACGGCGCCCAGGGCTGAACAGCCGGCCCGAGCATATCAGGCGCGTCGCCGAGGCGTCCCTGAAGCGACTTCGCACCGATGTCATCGATATATTCTACCAGCACCGTGTCGATCCCGAGGTTCCCATCGAGGAGGTGGCCGGCGCAGTCCGGGCCCTGGTCGCGGAAGGCAAGGTCCGCCATTTCGGGCTGTCCGAAGCCGGCGCGGCGACGATCCGCAGGGCGCATGCGGTTCATCCCGTCGCTGCCGTCCAGAGCGAATACTCGCTGTTCTATCGCGACGCGGAAGCGGAGATCTTGCCTGTGCTCGAAGAGCTCGGCATCGGTTTCGTGCCGTTCAGCCCGCTCGGCGCCGGTTTCCTGACCGGCAAGATCGACGGCAACACGACCTTCGAACCGACGGATTTCCGCAATGCAGTGCCACGCTTCTCGGTGGAAGCCCGCAAGGCCAATGCAGCCTTGGTCACGCTCATTGAGGACGTCGCCGAGGACAAGGGCGCGACGCCCGCGCAAATCGCGCTGGCCTGGCTCCTGGCGCAGAAACCGTGGATCGTTCCCATCCCCGGCACGACGAAACCTCATCGCCTCGAGGAGAACATCGCAGCGACCGCGGTGCAGTTGACCGCGGCCGATCTCCACGAGATCGATCAGGCCCTGTCGACGATGACCTTGACCGGGGAGCGTTTGCCCGCAGCCGCATTGAAGTTGACAGGACTCTAGCCCCGTCAGGCCCCGCCTCAGATCTGCGGCGTCGCGTAGAGCACTTTGCCGTTCACCTTGATCTCGACATCCTGGAGATACTGGCGGATGCCCTCCTCGTCGATCTCCAGCCCCAGCCCGACCGCGTCCGGGACGCTGATGTCGCCATTCCCGTCCCTTTCCAGGTGGTTGCGGGTGAAGGCGAGCGCGACGGGCTTTGGCATGGCCGGATACTCGCAGATGACGTGGTCCTTCAGGCCGGCATAGGGCTGGATCGAGGCCGAGAGCGCCAGATGCGAGGTGAAGCTGTGATTGACGAAGGTCACGCCCCTGGCAACGGCGTAGTCGGCCACCTCCTTGGACGGGCCGACGCCGCCGATCCGGCCGCAATCGATCTGGATATAGCCGACGCCGCCATGATCGATCAGCTGCTTCGCCATATGGACGTTATGGGCACCCTCCCCGCCCGCCAGGCGCACGGTCGAACTGCGCTTGGCCAGGGCCGCATAGGCGTCGACGGCGCTCGCCTGGAACGGCTCCTCGAACCAGAGCGCGCCTGCCTTCTCCAGCGCGGGCAGTCTTGCGGCGGCGCGCTCGACATCCTCGATGAAGATCTGGCCGGTATCGACCAGCAGGATGCCGTCTGCGCCAAGCCCTTCGCGCGCGGCGACGAAATGCTCGGCATCCGCGGCGACGCTGCCCCGCCCGATCGGCCCCCAGCCGAACTTGGCGGCCCGGAAGTTGCGCGCTCTCGCATCGCGGGCGCGCGCCAGCGTCTCCTGCGGCGTGTCGCCGAACAGCACCGAGGCATAGGGCGTCTTGGGGTGGCTGCGCTCATAGCCGAGCAGGCGCCAAACGGGCTCTCCGCGCAGCTTGCCGAGCACATCCCACAACGCCATTTCGACGCCCGACAAGGTGTGCGGCGCCTGCAGCAGGTCCATCGAGTTATAGGCGACGTCAGCCGAGATCTGCGCGATATCGGCCGGGCTTTCGAGCGGCTTGCCGAGAACGGAATCGGCGACGGGGCGGCAGACCCCATGCGACATCGGGCAGATGAAGGCTGCGATCGAGGGCAACGGGGCTGCCTCGCACTCGCCCCAGCCGATCTGGCCGCCGGCGGCTACCCGCACCAGCAGGGCATCCTGGCTGCCATCGGCCTCGTCCGTCACCACGGGCATGGACAGGTAGAAGAAATCGACTGCATCGATCGTCGGCACGGGCTTGTCCTTCACAGCGTGTAGATGACGGGGTTCGGCGCGAAGGCCRCATCGGCCTCGAGCGGATACATCGGCCGGGCGCAGATGCTGTGCCCGAGGCTTTTCAGATTGGCCGAGGTCGCACCGGGCGCATCGATGTTGAAATTATGCTCGCACCATTGCTCGAACATGTGGTGCTCGGTATGGGGCGACTTGACCACGACGAGGTCGAAATCCTGCGGGTTCAGGCCGTTGGCGTAATACATCGCCCGGTCGAACAGGCTAACCGAATGGCTCATGACCACGATCGTGAACGGGCCCAAGGTCAGCACCGCCGTCGGGCCTGCCGCAAGCGGCGCCTTCATCGTTTCCAGCAGCGCTTCGCCATCCGAGAGCAGCTTGACCTTGGCCTCGACCTGCATCGGCGTGAAGCGGGCGGGGTCGATGGCGCCACCCAGCGCAACGCTGATCGTCGCGCCGACGCCGGCCTTGTGCGCGGCTGCGGCCGCCCCGGCATCGACCAATGGCGCCAGGACCCTGCCGCCGTAGCCGGCCGCGTACAAAGCCGCGATGATGGCGTTGCTGTCCCCCGACGCGCCCGAGGAGGTGGCGTCGGCCGCATCGGTGAAGATCAGCGGCCCTGCCATCGTCTGGGATTGGGCGATGGCGCGCTCGAGCCCGATCAGCTTGCCCTGCATCCGGAAGCGTTGCGGCCAGAATTCCTCGGCGAGGCGAAGCGCCTCGCGTTCAGCCGTGGCCGCGTCACCGTCGGTCAGGATCAGGACCTGCGAGCACAGTTCCGGCACATCGGTGAAGGGATTGCCGATCATGATGCCGGCGGCCAGCGCCCTGCCCTCCTCCTCGAGACGCCGGCAGTCGCGCAGGAGATCGCCATAGCAGCCGGTCTTGGTGATGAGCTCGTCGCCGCGGACCAGCGTCGGCATGACGACGCGTGCGGCGACAGGGCGAAGCCCGCCCTCCATCAGGCGCAGCAGCAGCGCGGYGGCGCGGCGCCCGGTATCGGCGAAATCGACATGCGGATAGGTCCAGTAGATCGCGAAGCCGTTGACCTGCCGCAGCATGCGATCGGTCAGGATGCCATGCAGGTCGAGCGAGATGACAATCGGCATGTCCGGCCCGACGCGCTTGCGCAGCGCCTCGAGCAGGTAGCCCTCCGGGTCGAGTTCGCCCTCGGCTGCCATCGCGCCGTGCAAGCAGATATAAATGCCGTCGATGCCGTCGAGACGCGCGAAGACGGCGTCGAGGAACTCCTGCGACAGGCGCTTCCAGCCTTCGGCGGAAAGCAGGCCGGCGCTGCCAGCGCGGGCGCCGATGGTCGGCACCACGGTGATGTCACCGCGCGCCTCGAACACGGCCAGCGCGCCACCGATCTCCTGGTTGGTGCCGCGCTGCTCATAGAGCGCGTCCCCCCGCCTGATGTGGAAATTGCCGTAGCCCGACGGCAGCGGATTGAACGACGAGATCTCCTGCTTGCATTCGGCGATGAGGATGCGTTTCACGTCTGGTCTCCGGTTTATCGCTCGGGCGCGGCTCTCCGCGCCGGCCTTCGGGATGGCGGTGGCTACATGGTCGAACGCGGATCGAGGGCGTCGCGCAGACCGTCGCCGAKCAGGTTGAGGCCGAGCACGGACAGGACGATCGCAAGCCCCGGGAAGATCGTGATCCACGGCGCCTCGCGCATGAAATCGCGGCCCTGGGCGATGATCGCGCCGAAGGAGGGTGCCGGCGGTGGCGGTCCGGCGCCGACAAAGGAGAGCGCGGCTTCGGCCAGGATGGCGACGGCGAAGACATAGGTCAGCCGGACGATCAGCGGCCCCATGGCGTTGACCAGCACATGCCGGAACAGGATCGACAATTCGCCCGCGCCGAGCGAGCGGGCGGCCTCGACATAGTCGAGTTCGCGCGCGACCRGCACCGAAGCGCGGACGATACGGGCCGTGTGAGGCATGGTGGCGATCGACAGGGCGATCACGACATTGGTCAGCGAGGCGCCGAGCACCGCGCTGACCACCATGGCGAGCACGATGGAGGGGAACGCCATCAGCGCATCCATCAGCCG
>NZ_JBFTLD010000099.1:0-21049 GCF_056396265.1 Allobosea sp. 05T422_2
GCATCGTTACCTTCCAGGAGGAATTCACCTCCCGGATCTGGGCGACCGGCTATGACTTCCCGGCGATCAAGGACGGCAAGGTCAAGAAGGAATCCCTGCCCAATACCGAGCCGACCGGCTCGCAGGGCTGGTATTTCAACCTGCGCCGCGATGCCTTCAAGGACCCGCGCATCCGCGAGGCGATCGGGCTCTGCTTCGATTTCGAGTGGACCAACAAGAACATCATGTTCGGCTCCTTTGCCCGCATGACCTCGTTCTTCGAGAACTCGGATTCCAAGGCTGTGGGCACACCCTCGCCCGAAGAGCTCGCTCTGCTCGAACCCTTCCGTGGCAAGGTGCCGGACGAAGTCTTCGGCGAGGTCTATCTCCCGCCGGTCAGCGACGGCTCTGGAAGCGACCGCGCCCTGCTGCGCAAGGCGGACGATATGTTCCGCGCAGCCGGCTGCAAGCGGGACGGCAATGTGCTGAAGCTGCCCGATGGCAAGCCCTTCGAGATCGAGTTCCTCGATTTCCAGGCCTCGCTCCAGCCACATACCCAGCCGTTCCAGGCCAATCTCAAGCGCCTGGGCATCAACGCGACCTCGCGCATCGTCGATGCCGCGCAGTACCAGCGAAGACTCGATGAATTCGATTTCGACGTGGTCAGTCGTGCGTTGACGGGCAGCGCGATTCCCAGCGATTCCCTGCGCATCGTCTATGGTTCCGAAGCCGCGAAGACGCGCGGCTCGCGCAACGTCGCCGGCATCAGCGATTCAGCCATCGACGCGATGATCGATCGGATCGGCCAGGCCGATAGCTACAAGGACGTCGTAGTGGCGGCCAAGGCGCTGGACCGGCTGCTGCGCGCCGGCCGCTATTGGGTGCCGATGTGGTGGAACCCGAATGAATGGCTGGCTTACTGGGACATGTTCGACCGGCCGGCATCCAAGCCGAAATACACGTCCGGCGCCCCCGCCATCTGGTGGTTCGACGCCGAGAAAGCCAAGCGGATCGGGAAGGCGTGAGGATGGCAGCGGAAGCCCGAGGCCAGGTCAGCGGAACTCCCAGGGTTCTCCTGCGCCTCGAAGGACTTGTGCTCGGCGTGCTGTGCATCTGGCTCTTTGCCGGCACCGGCGCATCGTGGTGGCTCTTTGCTGCACTGATCCTGGCCCCGGATCTCGGCATGCTCGGCTATCTCGCCAATCCGAGGCTGGGCGCCACGATCTATAACGCCGCTCACTCGCTGATCGGTCCGGCCTTGCTGGCAATCGCGGGCCTTTCGCTGGCCCTGCCGACGGCCCTTGTGATCGCGCTGATCTGGGCCGGGCATATCGAGTTCGACCGGGCGCTGGGCTATGGCCTGAAATACCCCTCGCTCTTTGCCGACACCCATCTCGGTGTGCTTGGTCCTTCCCGAAAGGCCGGGTGAACGGATGCTCTCCTATATCGCCCGCCGCCTCGCGCTGATGGTGCCGACATTGTTCGGCATCCTGCTGATCTCCTTCGTCCTCGTGCAGTTCGCGCCGGGCGGGCCGGTGGAGCGCGTGATCGCACAATTGCAGGGCCAGGGAGGCAACGCCTCCGACCGTGTCGGCGGCAGTGCCGGCGGCGATGCCGGAGCACAGCACGCCGATGCAAGCTCATCCTATCGTGGCGCGCAGGGGCTCGATCCGGCCTTCATCAAGGAGCTGGAGAAGCAATTCGGCTTCGACAAGCCGGCACATGAGCGCTTCGGCAAGATGCTCTGGGACTATATCCGCTTCGATTTCGGCCGGTCCTATTTCCGCGACGCACCGGTAATGCAGCTGATCAAGGAGAAACTGCCGGTCTCGATCTCGCTCGGGCTGTGGATGACGCTGCTCTCCTATGCGATCTCGATCCCGCTTGGCATCCGCAAGGCGGTGAAGGACGGTTCGCGCTTCGACACCTGGACCAGCGCCGTGGTCATTGTCGGCTACGCCATTCCGGGCTTCCTGTTCGCGATCCTCCTGATCGTGCTCTTCGCCGGCGGCTCGTTCTGGCAGATCTTTCCGCTGCGCGGGCTCCATTCCGAGAATTGGCAAGAACTCAGCTTGATAGGCAAGGCCACCGACTATCTCTGGCACATTGCCCTGCCGGTCACGGCGATGGCGCTGGGCGCCTTCGCGACCTCGACGCTGCTGACCAAGAATTCCTTCCTCGACGAGATCCGCAAGCAATATGTCCTGACGGCGCGGATGAAGGGGCTCAGCGAACGCGGCGTGCTCTACGGCCAYGTCTTCCGCAACGCCATGCTGATCGTGATCGCCGGCTTTCCCGGCGCATTCGTGCATGCGCTCTTCGCCGGATCGCTGCTGATCGAGACGATTTTCTCGCTCGACGGCCTCGGGCTCCTCTCCTTCGAGGMCATCGTCAACCGCGACTATCCGGTCGTCTTCGCCAATCTCTACATCTTCTCGCTGATCGGCCTTGTCGTGCATCTCATCACCGACCTGACCTACACATGGGTCGACCCCCGGATCGATTTCGAAACGCGGGAGGCCTGAGGTGAGCGAGACGCTGATCGACCTGCCGCCGAGCACTCGCAGTGCGGCGCTTGCACCGCCCGAGGCGGGCCAGGGCTGGCTCAAACTCTCGCCGATCAACCGGCGCCGGCTCAACAATTTCAAGGCGAACCGGCGGGGCTGGTGGTCGCTCTGGATCTTCCTGGCACTGTTCGTGCTCTCGCTCTTCGCGGAGTTCATCGCCAATGATCGACCGCTCGTCGTGCGCTACAAGGGCGAGTTCCTGTTCCCGATCGTGGTGAACTATCCCGAGGAGAAATTCGGCGGCTTCCTCGCCACCACCGACTATCGCGATCCGGTCATCGCCAAGGAGATCGATGCCAATGGCTATGCCATCTGGCCGCCGATCCGCTACTCCTACCGCACGCATAATCTCGACCTGCCGGTTCCCGCTCCTGCGCCACCGACCTGGATGCTGAAGGACGAGCAGTGCCGGCCGATCGCCGAGCGAACCGGCGGCATGACCTGCCGCGAGCTCGAATGGAACTGGCTCGGCACGGACGACCAGGGCCGCGACGTCGTGGCGCGCCTGATCTACGGGTTCCGCATCTCGATCCTGTTCGGCCTGATCCTTTCCACGATCTCTTCGGTGATCGGCATCGCGGCTGGCGCCGTGCAGGGCTATTTCGGCGGTTGGACCGACCTGATCTTCCAGCGCTTCATCGAGATCTGGACCTCGATCCCCGCGCTCTATCTCCTGATCATCGTAGCGGCCGTGATCACGCCCGGCTTCTTCGTGCTGCTCGGCATCTTGCTGCTGTTCTCCTGGGTCGCGCTGGTCGGCGTGGTCCGGGCCGAATTCCTGCGGKCCCGCAATTTCGAATATGTCCGGGCGGCGCGTGCGCTCGGCCTGTCCAACGCCAAGATCATGGTCAAGCATCTGCTGCCGAACGCCATGGTCGCGACGCTGACCTTCCTGCCCTTCATCATGAACGGCTCGATCACGACGCTCACCTCGCTCGACTTCCTCGGTTTCGGCCTGCCGCCCGGCTCGCCCTCGCTCGGTGAGCTGCTGGCGCAAGGCAAGGCCAATCTGCAGGCGCCCTGGCTCGGGCTGTCCGGCTTTTTCGTGATCGCCCTGATGCTGTCGCTGCTGATCTTCATCGGCGAAGCGGTGCGCGACGCCTTCGATCCAAGGAAGACCTTCGCGTGAGCGCTCCCCTTCTTTCCGTCGAGGATCTTTCCGTCGCCTTCCGCCAGGGCGGCAGGGAGACGCTCGCCGTCGACCGCATTTCCTTTCATGTCTCCAAGGGCGAGACTCTGGCGATCGTCGGTGAATCCGGCTCGGGCAAATCCGTCTCCGCGCTCTCGATTCTGAAGCTGCTGAACTATCCGGCCGCGCATCACCCGTCCGGCAAGGTGCTGTTCAACGGACAGGACCTGATCGCGGCCGATGAGAACGCGATGCGCAAGGTGCGCGGCAACGACATCACCATGGTGTTCCAGGAGCCGATGACCTCGCTGAACCCGCTGCACACCATTGCGCGGCAGATCGGCGAGATCCTCGAGCTGCACAAGGGCTTGCGCGGCGCGGCGGCTCGCGCCCGCACGTTGGAGCTGCTGGCCCTGGTCGGCATCCGCGATGCCGAGAGCCGGCTCGACGCCTATCCTCATCAGCTTTCCGGCGGTCAGCGCCAGCGCGTGATGATCGCCATGGCGCTCGCCAACGAGCCGGACCTGCTGATTGCCGATGAGCCGACCACTGCGCTCGACGTCACCGTGCAGGCGCAGATCMTGTCCTTGCTGAAGGATCTGCAGAACCGCCTCGGCATGGCGATCCTGTTCATCACCCATGATCTGGGCATCGTGCGGCGCATCGCCGACCGGGTCTGCGTGATGCTCAAGGGCCGGATCGTCGAGCAGGGGCCCGTCGCCGAGATTTTCGACAAGCCGCAGCACAGCTATACCCAGCGCCTGCTCGCAGCCGAGCCCAAGGGTCGCCCCGCCCCGGTCGCCGAAGGCGCCGCGACGCTGCTCGAGGCCGGGCCGATGAAGATCTGGTTTCCGATCAAATCCGGCTTCCTGCGCCGGACCACCGGCCATGTGAAGGCCGTCGATGGCATCTCGATCAAGGTGCGGGAAGGCGAKACGCTCGGCGTCGTCGGCGAGTCCGGCTCAGGCAAGACGACGCTGGGCCTCGCCATCCTGCGGCTGATCTCCTCGGAGGGGCCTGTCGTCTTCCTCGGCGATCGCATCGACGGGTTGACCAGCGCCGCCGTCCGCCCGAAGCGCAAGGATCTCCAGGTCGTTTTCCAGGATCCCTATGGCTCGCTGTCGCCGCGCCTCTCGGTCGCCGGCATCGTCGAAGAAGGGCTGACCGTCCAGGACAAGGGGCTGAGCTACGAAGCCCGCCGCGAGATCGTCGCCAGGGCGCTCAGCGATGTCGGCCTCGACCCGGCAGCGATGGATCGCTACCCGCATGAATTCTCAGGCGGACAACGCCAGCGTATCGCGATTGCGCGCGCCATGGCCCTCGACCCGAAATTCGTGGTGCTGGATGAGCCGACCTCTGCGCTCGACATGTCGGTGCAGGCGCAGATCGTCGAGCTCCTGCGCGAACTGCAGAGCCGCCGCAAGCTCGGCTATCTCTTCATCAGCCATGACCTCAAAGTGGTGCGGGCGTTGTCGCACCGGGTTGTGGTGATGCAGAACGGCAAGGTCGTCGAGGAAGGACCAGCCGAGGAGATTTTTGCGCATCCGCGCGAGGCCTATACCCAGGCCCTGCTCGCCGCCGCGCTCAACCTCGAGCCCGTCGGCAGCGCTGCGGTGAAGGATTGAGATGACCCGCGCCATCCTTATCGTGCTCGACTCCGTCGGCTGCGGCGGCGCGGAGGACGCGCATCTCTATGGCGATGCCGGCGCCGACACGCTGGGCCATATCGCGGAGAGCTGCGCGGCAGGCAAGGGCGACCGCGAAGGTCTGCGGCACGGCGCATTGCAGGTGCCGAACCTCGCCCGGCTGGGCCTGGCCCATGCCTGCGAGGCTTCCACCGGAAGCCCGCTCGCGGGCGTCAGCAAGCCGATCGCGCCACAGGGGCAGTACGGCTATGGCATCGAGACCAGCCAGGGCAAGGACACTCCCTCCGGTCATTGGGAGATCGCTGGCTGCCCCGTTCCGTTCAAATGGGGCTATTTCACAGAGCTGGAAAACTCCTTCCCGCAGGATCTGGTCGCGGCGATCATTCGCGACGGCAGGCTGCCGGGCATTCTCGGCAACAAGCACGCTTCGGGAACCGTCATCATCGACGAACTCGCCGAGGAGCATATCCGGACGGGCAAGCCGATCTGCTACACCTCGGTCGATTCCGTGCTGCAGATTGCGGCACATGAGGAGCATTTCGGGCTGGAGCGGCTCTACGAGCTCTGCCGCACGGTACGCGTCCTGATCGATCCGCTCAGGATCGGGCGCGTCATCGYGCGCCCCTTCGTCGGCACCGCGACAACCGGCTTCACCCGGACGGCGAACCGGAAGGACTTCGCCATTCCACCGCCCAACGACACGATCCTCGACCGGCTCGCGACGCTGGGCCGCAGCGTCATCACCATTGGCAAGATCGGCGACATCTTTGCCCATCGCGCCACCGGAGAAGAGATCAAGCCGTTCGGCAATGCGGCCATGTTCGAGGCCGCCCTCGCCGCGCTCGACCGGTTGCCGGATGGCGGCTTCTGCTTCGTGAACCTCGTCGATTTCGATACCGAGTACGGCCATCGCCGCGACGTGCCGGGCTATGCGGCCGCGTTGGAAGCCTTCGATGCGATGCTGCCGCGGCTGGAGGCGAAGCTCGGCCCGGGCGATCTTGCCATCATCACGGCCGACCATGGCAACGACCCGACCTGGAAGGGCACGGACCACACGCGCGAGCATGTGCCGATCCTCGCCTTCGGGCCAGGGGTGCCGGCACGGGCGATCGGGGGGCGCCGGAGCTTTTCGGATGTGGCCGCGACACTCGGTCAGTGGCTCGATATCGGCAAGATCGGACCCGGCCAGGCCTGGTAACCGAGCCTCGCCCGATCAGGCCGCCGCGACGCGGCCGCAGAACGCCGCGACCTCCTGACGGATGCTGTGCGCCTGCTTCGCCAGCGCATCGGCAGCGTCCTGCAACTGCGCAGCGGCATCATGGGTGCGAACGGTCATCGTCTCGAAATTGCCGACCGCGCCGGCACTGCGCCTTGCTCCCTCGAAGGAGAGCTGGACCTGCCGGGCGATTTCCATGGTCGCCCGGTCCTGCTCGTGGACGGAGACGGCGATCGCCTCCGCCACACGCTCGACCTCGGACATCGCCGTCACGATATCGCGGATCGCCTTCAACGAGCGCTGCGACGCGACCTGCATCGCGCTGATCTGACCGGAGACCTCGTCCGTTGCACGGGCGGTCTGGGCCGAGAGCGTCTTCACCTCGCTCGCGACGACGGCGAAGCCTCGTCCCATCTCACCGGCCCGGGCCGCCTCGATGGTGGCGTTGAGAGCCAGCATGCTGGTTTGCGCTGCGATGCCGCGGATGATCTCGACGACCGCACCGACATTCTCGCTGCTGCGGGCGAGATCCTCGATTTCCGCGCTGGCGCGCCGGRCAAGCTCGGCTGCGCTCTTGGAGCCGTCGGCCGAGTGCGACACATTCTGGCCGATCTCGCCGATCGAAGCTGCGAGTTGCCCGCTGGCAACCGCAAGCTGGTCGATGCTGCGCGTCGTCGCCTCGGCAGCCTCCGAGACATGCCCCATCTGGTGACGCGCCTGATCGGAGGTGCCGGTCAAGGCCCGCGACTCGCCCTGCATGGCCTCGGCCGCACGGTCTAGAACCGCCATGGCCTGCTCCATCTGCCGGCGGAAATTCAGAACGGTTTCGCGCAGAGTCTCGCTGCGGCGGCCGAGCTCGTCGGCGAGGTGCCTCTCCCGCTCTCCGGCCGCGCGTTCGCGCTCGGCGATCGCATTGGCATGACGCAGGCTGTCGCGGTTCATGGCGAACATCCGCCCAAGGATCATGGCAAGCGCCGCCAGGAACGCGGTCTCGATCACCACAATCACGGCATGCAGGAGCACGCGCCAGATATTGCCGCCCTGGTAGAACACGGCTGACGGAAGCAGGTACTGCAGCGCCAGATGGTGAAGTGCGGTCAGGCCAGCCCCCATCACGATCGGGCGCCAGTCGCAAAACCCCGCCAACAGCGCGAGGACCGCGAAATAATACATGTGCGTGTCAGGCTGCCAGGGATGGCCGGCGAAGCTGTAGACCAGCATCGAAACCTGGCCGATCAGCACTATCGCTATCACCAGCTGCGTGACGATCGCCACGCCGAAGCGGGCATAGAGCAGCAGGGCACCAGCGGCGAGAACGAAGGCGAAGGAGGCAGCAAGCAGCACCTCGCCACCGTGGAACCAGACGCTCAGCGCCAATAGCGGAACATGAAGGAAGGCGAGCCCGAGCAGGAAGCGGGCCACGACGACGCGAACTCCGGTCAGGGTCCAGATCATGACGAAGCATCCGCCGACGAACGGGCGTCAAGGCACCCGGCCAGCCCCGAAAGCGCCAGCATCAGCAAGGCCCCCTTCGGTTTCGCCTGTTTGACGCCCGGGTCCACGGAAGGCGCCGTAATGACGATGAAGTGAGCGATCCCGCTGCGCAGGACGCGATGCCCCGCCGCCATCGTCATCGCTAGCGCGTCCCGCTCAGAKGTCCATGGCGAAAAGACAATTGCGCGCGATGGCGCTGCTTCATCCGAGCCCCGGGGCAGGCTGAGCGCWGCCGCCAGGCTGACCGCCACGAGCGCAATGACAATGATGAGCGCATCCCGCAACAACACGCCCCGGCCCTGATCGGCCGGAATCTCGTTCAGGAATCCGGACGTCATGGGAACTCGGTTTCTCCGCGCTATCCGGCAGGCCATATCGGGCCGGACGAAGTCGCTCACCACTCGTAAAGTTTCACTTAAAAGTACGCGTGGCGCAGGTGGGGCCGTGCGTGTCCAGGCGTAACGTCAGGCCCGCAGGCGCTGCTTGATCCGCCGCATCAAGCCATCCCGTACGTCGCGATAGGCGTCGAGCACCTGCTCACGCGAGCCCTGGACGATGGTCGGATCCGGCGTCGGCCAGTACTCGACATCAGCGGCGAGCGTTCTGGTCAACTCAAGGGCCTTGTGATGCGCCTCCGGTGAGAGGGAGATGATGAGGTCGAAGTTCAACCCCTCCCACTCCTCGAGATCCTCAATCGATTTTGGCCTGTGGCGATGAGCGTCGATGCCGATCTCGTCGAGCACGGCCAGCGCGAACTTATCGACGTCGCCCTTCCTCGCTCCGGCCGACTGGACATAGATCGATTTGCCGAAGAAGTGCTTCGCCATGGCTTCCGCCATCGGGGAACGCACCGCGTTATACGCGCACATGAAGAGCACGCTGTGGATCTTGCGCGGCGGCGCTCCCTCCACCGAGCCTAGCCCTTCCAATGCAAGGCATAGATCAAGGTGAACAGGCGACGCGCCGTGTCGTGGTCGATCTCGACCTTGCTCGCCAGGCGCTCGACCAGCATGTGGGCCGCCTCGTCATGCAGCCCGCGCCGGCCCATGTCGATCGCCTCGATCTGCGCAGGCGTCGACGCCCGGATGGCGGCGTAATAGCTCTCGCAGACCAGCCCATAGTCCTTGATGATACGCCGCAGCGGCGTCAGCGAGAGATGATGCGTGACGACCGGCGCTCCGTCGGCCCCCTTGATCT
Organism: Allobosea sp. 05T422_2; assembly: GCF_056396265.1. Classification (NCBI taxonomy): domain Bacteria; kingdom Pseudomonadati; phylum Pseudomonadota; class Alphaproteobacteria; order Hyphomicrobiales; family Alloboseaceae; genus Allobosea; species Allobosea sp. 05T422_2. Next base: position 9,229 of record NZ_JBFTLD010000099.1, read on the forward strand.
CGAATACGAGGCGTCGCTCGACCAGCGCGAGATGGGCGAGATAGGGGCCGCCATCATGCCCAGGCAACGCGAAATGGTTGCGCTCAACGAGGTCATAGACCGCAACCGCGCGCTCGTGTTCCTGATCCGGACTGCCACGCCCCAGCGAGGCTTCGTCAAAAGTCACACCGACCAGGCATTGGCTTTCCGACATGCAGCCTCCGGACACAGGGCGCGCGGGACTCAGAGATTGAGCCTGATCGTCACGGATCGGCCATGCGCCTGCAAGCCCTCGGCCTCGGCCAGTTGCGTCGCGGCCGGCGCCAAGGCGCGAAGCCCATCGACGCCGCATTTCAGCAACGAGGTTCGCTTCATGAAATCGGCGACACCGAGCCCCGAGGAGAAACGGGCGGAGCGGGCGGTCGGCAGAACATGGTTGGGACCGCCGACATAGTCGCCGATCGCCTCCGGTGTATGTCCGCCCAGGAAGATCGCGCCGGCATTGCGAACCTTCCTTGCCAGGCCGTCGGGATCTGCGGTGACGATCTCGAGATGCTCGGGCGCCAGCCGGTCGACCAGCGGGAGTGCGCGCTCCAGGTCTTCGACCAGCAGGATGGCGCCGAAATCCTGCCAGCTCTTGCCGGCGATCGCAGCGCGCGGGAGCACTGCCAACTGGCTGATCACCGCCTTCTCGACCTCGGCTGCGAGCGCTGCATCATTGGTGAGCAGGATCGACTGGGCGGATTCGTCATGCTCCGCCTGCGCCAGCAGATCGGCCGCGACCCAATCCGGATTTGCACTTGAATCCGCAATCACCAGAACCTCGGAGGGGCCGGCGATCATGTCGATACCGACCKGTCCGAAGACRCGGCGCTTGGCGGCKGCSACATAGGCRTTGCCSGGKCCGRYGATCTTGGCSACCGGSGCGATCGACTSSGTKCCATAGGCCAATGCCGCTACCGCCTGGGCACCGCCAATCCGGTAGACCTCGTGGACGCCGGCAAGCCGCGCCGCAGCCAGGACCAGCGGGTTCGTCTCCCCGCGCGGGGTCGGCGCCACCATGACGATGCGCTCGACGCCGGCAACCCTGGCCGGCACCGCGTTCATCAGCACGGACGAGGGATAGCTCGCGGTACCGCCGGGAACGTAGAGCCCGACCGTCTCGATCGCGCTCCAGCGCCACCCGCTCTCGACGCCGAGCGCATCGCGTGTCCAGGAATCCTGTGGCTTCAGGCGCAGGTGATAGGCCTCGATGCGGGCACGCGCGGTTTCCAGCGCGGCCAGCAGATCGGCGGAGCAGGCCGCGACGGCCGCATCGATCTCGGCTTCACTGACCCGAAGGGTCGAAGGGGTCAGATCGAGCTTATCGAAACGGGAGGTGCAGGCGATGACGGCCTCATCCCCCTTGGCGCGAACATCGGCAATGATGTCGGCGGCAACGCGGTCGACGTCCTCGGACACCTCGCGCTTGGTCGTCAGCAGCGCGGCAAAGGCCTGCTCGAAGCCTGCGTCTCGTTGATCGAGCCTGATCGGCATCGCAAATCCTGAAGCTGAAAGAAGAGGTCAGGCGCCATTCGGGTGATCGGGCTTGGCGACTGCCTCCCAGACCGGGCCCAGGTCCTTCATCTGGGCCTCGATGCACTCGACGCCCAGGCGGATAGCGGCACCATCCGAGAAATGCAGCGTGACCTCTCCCGCCGGCGCCTCGGACTCGGTGAAGGTGATGGCGAGGAGATTGAGAACGGCTCCTGTCGCCGTCGGGTCAACCTTCGTGCTCTTGGCGTGAACGACTCGTTCGAAATGCAGGGCGGCAAGGCGCCTGCGCTTCTGGCCATGCGGCACGCCTTCCCAGTCGAAGCGTCGCGCGGCCAGCGCGAAGCGCTTCTGCGCTGGCAGATAGGCGACATCGCCGACGCGCAGGACAGCATCCTGCAAATGTGCGGAGATGATCGCGAGATCCTCCGCGTCGAGCGCGATCAGCTTCAGTGGGTCTGCGGTATCGTCCGACATCGACCTGTTCTGGCGAGCGGACGGTTCGGCGTCAACCGCTGATCCGCTCGACCTCTGCGCCACAGCGCGTCAGCTTGGCTTCCAGCGCCTCGAAACCGCGATCGAGATGGTAGACCCGGTTGATCATCGTGTCGCCCTCGGCCGCGAGGCCACCAATGACGAGCGAGACCGATGCACGCAGATCGGTTGCCATGACCGGCGCACCGGTGAGCTTGCCGACACCCTCGACATAGGCGACGTCACCATCCAGCCGGATCTTCGCGCCGAGGCGGACGAGTTCCTGGACGTGCATGAAGCGGTTCTCGAAGATCGTCTCGCGAATGCGCGAGGTGYCCTTGGCCCGCGTCATCAGCGCCATGAACTGCGCCTGCAGATCGGTCGGGAAGCCCGGGAACGGGTCGGTGTCCACATCGACGGCCTCCAGTGCCCCGCCGTTGCGGCGCACGCGGATGCCTTCATTGGTCTCGCTGATATCGACGCCAGCCTTGACCAGGATATCGAGCGCCGATTGCAGCAGATCGGCCCGCGCGCCTTCGAGCAGCACGTCGCCTCCGGTCATCGCGACAGCCATCGCATAGGTGCCGGTCTCGATCCGGTCCGGCAGGACAGCATGGTGCGCGCCCCCGAGCCGCGAGACCCCCTTGACCACGATCTGCGAGGTGCCGGMGCCCTCGATCTTGGCGCCCATCTTGATAAGGCACGCGGCGAGGTCCGTGACCTCGGGCTCACGCGCCGCGTTCTCGATCACTGTCGTGCCGTCTGCGAGAACCGCAGCCATCAGGGCCGTATGGGTGCCCCCGACCGTCACCTTCGGGAAGACGATCTCGGCGCCCTTCAAGCCCTTCGGCGCGCGCGCCAGCGCATAGCCATTCTCGATGCTGATTTCCGCGCCGAGCCGTTCCAGCGCCATCAGCAGGAGGTCGACCGGCCGCGTACCGATCGCACAGCCGCCGGGCAGGGAGACCTTCGCTTCGCCCATCCGGGCCAGGATCGGAGCAATGACCCAGAAGCTCGCGCGCATGGTCGAGACCAGTTCATACGGCGCGCAGGTGTCGACGATCTGGCGTGCGGTCAGCGCGATGGTCTGGCCCGTCTCCGCCGACTGACCGATGCGCTTGCCAGCGATGGAACGGTCGACGCCGTGGTTCGAGAGGATGCGCGACAGCGCAGTCACGTCCGACAGTCGCGGGACATTGACCAGAGTCAGCGTCTCATCCGTGAGGAGGCTCGCGATCATCAGCGGCAACGCGGCATTCTTCGCGCCCGAGATCGGGATCGTGCCATTGAGGCGCTGGCCACCGGTAATGCGGATACGGTCCATCTGGATGTCCTGCTGGAGGTCGCGGCTATCGGCCGCGCGGCGCGATTGAGGGCGGGATCAGGACCGGGGAGTCTCGGCCTGGGCAGGCAAGGCTTCGTCTTCCCGCTCCGCTTCATCCGCCCGACGAGCGCGCGCCTGCGCCTTGCGGCGCTTCAGGTTCTCGCGCAGGGCTGCGGCAAGGCGCGCCCTCTTTTCGTCGTCTGCGGTTGGTTGGCGACTCAAGGGATCAAACTCGGCTTACGCGGTTCAACGCTGGGATCGCGGCGAAATCGCGGCGCATGGTTAGCTCTGCAACGCCCGTTGGACAAGTTTCCAAAGCGGCGGCACGTCAATCAGCGGTCCCTCGCTCGCCAAGCTGAGACGAAACTGTGCCGCAGCGAGGCGCCGACCCTTTGGGGTTCGCGTTTGCAGCTAGCCCTCAGGACCTCCAGCCGCCGCGGCCGCCGCTCGGCTGCACGCTGAAACCGCCTGCATTTTCCGTCTCTTGCGCTCGGCCGGCATTCGCCTGCGCCGCGCGTTTCGTGCGCTCTTCCCCAGCGGCACACGGCTTGCCTTGCCGGCTCGGCGCGCCGCCTCAAAGGCCAGYGACATCGCATTGAGACAGGCTCTCCAGCAGTACAACTTAGACGACAAAGTTTAATGAAATTAACCATTTCTGCCGGTTATCGTTTACAGTTCATTAACTTCTTCTACCCTGCGGAGGCGTTCCAAATTGTCTGACCTGACGGGATTTGCGGCATGTTCCAGGCCTTCGCTTCACAGACCCATTCGGTGCCCGCCGTCGCTCTGGAATGTTGCGAGGTCATCGACGCGTTGCGGCACAAGGCGGGTTTCCTGCCCGAGGTGCAGTTGGCCTACGAGGCCGAGATCAAGACGCTGTGGGTGACGATCAAGCCGGAGCTGAAGCCGGTCTTCACRCTCCAGCTGCTTGACAGCCTCGGCAAGATCCAGAAGGCGATCTATGCTCTCTGGGGAGCGCCGGATCAGTATCACGGCGCACCGGTGCGCTTCCTCGCCTTCCGCGGGACCGGCCCCTTCTTCACCCTCGGCGGCGATCTCGATTTCTATCTCGACTGCCTCGCCAAGAATGACCGCGCCGCCCTGGCGGAATATGCGCGCCTCTCGATCGAGGGCGCGGTCTGGAACGCCAGCGGTCTCAACGGCCTGGTGATCACGCTCTCGACCATTCACGCCAAGGCGATCRGTGGCGGCATCGATGCGCCGCGCTCCTGCAATGTCATGATCGCCGAGGAGCAGGCCTCGTTCGTCTACCCCGAGATCAAGTTCAACCACTTCCCGATCACGGCAGTGGCGGTGTTGTCACGCCGCATGGGCTCGCGTGCAGCGGAGCGCCTGCTGCTCTCCGGCGAGGAGATGAGCGCCGCCGAATTCATGGCGGCCGGTGCACTGGAAGCGGTCGTGCCGACCGGCACCGGCGAAGACTGGATCCGCAAATATGCCAGCGACTCCCTGCCGGTGCACGCGGCCAAGACCGCGCTGTTCTCCGCGTTCAATCGTCGGGCCGGCGACCTGCGCGAGGAACTGGAGCATCTTGGCGATATCTGGACGGATTGCATGCTGCGCCTCAACCCGAGCGCCATCTCGAAGCTGCAGCGCATCGCGCAGACGCAGGACCGTATGCTGACCCGCGTCTACCAGCGGCCGGCGAGCCCGGTCCTGTCCAGCGCAGCGGCCCTCTGATCCTGCAAAGGCGCCTTCGCGGAGACGCAAGGCGGTTGCAGCCCCCCTCACGAAACATTTACCTGTTCCGCTTAAAGGGTTTATCCGGCGCGAACTCGGGCTCGTGAAAAGCTCGTGTCGCGCGCCTGAAGCCTTGCAAGGCGGGACTGGATGGCGGGTGTTTTCAAAGGGCTTCTCAGCGACAGACCGGGCGACGTCCGCGAGGATTTCGACCTGCCGGACTATCGTTTGCTGGTCAGCTCGCTGTTCTCCTCGCCCGGCTCGATCATTCCGGGCGGCATCGCTGGTATCCTGACCCCCTATCTGTGCTGGCTCGCGACGGGCGCCAGCATTTTCATGACCCTGACGGCGCTGGTGACTCTGGTCGTCGCGCTCCGGATCATGACCGTCATCAGCTATCGCAGGCGCGATCATTCGGATGACAGCTTTGCCGAGACACGGCGCTGGGATCGCGAATACTTCCTCGGCGCAACGGTTTTCAGCGCAGTCCTTGGCTACAGCTGCTACATCGCACTGACGCAGACCGAGGACCCCGCCGCCCATATCACTTCGGTCGCCTCGACCATCGCGCTGGCCTCGGGCTATGTCTCGCGCAACGCCGGCCGGCCGAAATTCGTCGCCGTACAGCTCCTGACCTTCTGCGTGCCGATGGCCATCGGCCTCGTCCAGGCCTCCAACGATTACTATCACTATATCGGCTATTTCGCGTTCCTGTACGTGGCCGCCAACATCGCCATCACCAATTCCCTGCACCGGAATCTCCTCGCGCTCAGCGAAGCGACCAAGCAGTCAAGAGGGTTGGCATCTGCGCTGCATTCCCAGAACCTGACGCTCGACGCCGCGCTCAACACGATGATCCATGGCCTCGCCATGTACGATCGCAGCCTCAAGCTCGCGATCTGCAACGCACCGCATCGCACGCTCTTCGGCATCCCCGAGACGCTCGCCCTCCCCGGCACGCCCTTGACGGCGATCGCCCGTTTCCTGATCGAGCGCCAGGTCATCAGCGCCGACCAGGTTCGCGACATCAGAAGCGCGCTCAGCGAGGTTCAGCAGTCGCAACAGGCGGTCACCCGCGAATTGCAGACCCGTGGCGGCCGGCTGCTGGTGGTCACCATCGCGCCTGCGGCCGAAGGCGGTGTGCTGATGCTGACCGAGGATGCGACCGAGAGGAAGGCGACGGAAGCACGGATCGAGCGGATGGCTCGCTTCGACGAGTTGACCGGTCTCGCAAACCGCTTCGAATTCAACAACCAGCTGTCCGAGTCCTTCCGCAAGCTGGAGCGGACCGGAGAAGCCTTCGCGCTGCTCTATGTCGATCTCGACGGTTTCAAGCAGGTCAATGACAGCCTTGGCCACGATATCGGCGATCGCGTCCTCTCCGAAACGGCTATGCGCCTGCGCGGTGTCATTCGCGGTGGCGACCTGCTGGCCCGCTTCGGCGGTGACGAGTTCGTTCTGATCTTGCCCTCGGCCAATCTCGCCATCGTCACCACGATCGCCCAACGCATGATCGATGCGATGGCCAAGGCCTTCCTGCTTGAGACCAAGACCGTCTACGTGACCGCCAGCGTCGGTATCGCGATGGCGCCGCTCGATGCCGCGACGCCGGCCGATCTGCTGCGCCACGCTGACACCGCGCTCTATAAGGCCAAGGCCGCCGGCCGCAACACCCTGACCTTCTTCAATCCGGCGATGGCCGAGGAGATGCTCGATCGGCACGAGATAGAGGTGGATCTGCGCCGGGCTTGCGAGAACAAGTCGCTCGAACTGTACTATCAGGCCATCATCGATCTGAAGACGCAGGATGTCGTGAACCGCGAGGCGCTGATGCGCTGGCGGCACCCCACCCGCGGAATGATCCCGCCTGGCATCTTCATCCCGATCGCGGAGAGTTCCGGCCTGATCGCCGCCATGGGCGACTGGGCCATCAGGCAGGCCTGCCATGACGCGGCCTCCTGGCCTAACGACGTCGGCGTCTCCGTCAACATCTCGCCGCTGCAGTTCCGTGAACCCCGCCGGATCGTCGAGACCGTCAAGGAAGCGCTCATCGCGTCCGGGCTCGGCTCCCATCGGCTGACGCTCGAGGTGACCGAATCCCTGCTGATCGAGGATAACAAGGGCACGCTCGCCGCCATTCACGAACTGCGCGCGCTCGGTGTGAAATTCGCACTCGACGATTTCGGCACCGGCTATTCCTCGCTTGCCTATCTCTCGACCTACCCCTTCGCCCAGGTGAAGATCGACCAGAGCTTCAGCCGCGACGTGCACGCCAATGAGGCGTCGAAAGCCATCATCGAGGCCGTCTGCCAGCTCGCTCGACGCCTTTCGATGAATGTCGTCGTCGAAGGCATCGAAACCGAACACCAGCGTATCGCAGTGCAGTTGCTCGGCGCGCACCGGGCACAGGGCTATCTCTTCGGCCGGCCGGAGCCGGTATCCGCCTTCTCGCCCGACAGGGGACGTCACGTCGCCTGAGGAATGTCGCTGAGACGCCGCACRCGCGATACCGATCCCACCGCGACAATGCCTGTCCAACGGCGCGCTGCTCCAGTACTTCCGGCGCGCCGGCCTTGATTCCTGCACTCTGACAACGCATCAGCAGGTAGCGGAAGGCAGATCAGGGAGAGGCGATGTGACCGGCAGTCCGGCGACGGCATCCAATACGACGCCGCTGACCCCCGACATCTGCGTTATCGGAGGCGGCGCCGCCGGACTTTCCCTTGCGACAGCAGCGGCACTCTTTGGCGTATCGGTCGTGCTGGTGGAGCGCGACCGCCTGGGGGGGGGCAAGGACGCTGTCATCTCGAACGCGCTGATCGCCGCCAGCACACGGGCGAGACTGCTCCAGGACGCCGGCCATTTCGGCATCGCTGCCGGTGCGCTGGATATGGATTTCGTCAAGGTGCAGGCGCATATCGCCGGCGTCGTCGCGGCACTGKCCCCCAACGAAACGGCCGAGCGCCTGGCGGCATTGGGCGTCACCGTGATCAACGGCGAGGCCCGGTTTCGCGACCGCAACACCGTACAGGTCGGCGATCGGGAAATCAGGGCAAGGCGCTTCGTCATCGCAACGGGCTCGCGCCCGGCGGCTCCGTCAATTCCCGGCCTGGACAAGACCCCTGTCCTGACAGTGGCATCCGTTCTCACCCTGAACCGCCGCCCGGAACGTCTGATCGTGCTCGGATGCGGCTCGGAAGGGGTTGAACTCGCGCAGGCGATGCACCGCCTCTGCAGCAGCGTCACGATCGTTGGATCCGAAGACCTGCTTGCCGACGAGGACCCGGAGKCCGTGATGCTGATCCGCCGCGCTCTGCTGCGTGACGGGATCGCGCTGCACGAACGGGCCACGATCCTGCGTGTCGAAACCCCGCGCAATCGCGTGCGCCTCGTCCTGGCCGGGACGAAGAGTGAAGCGGAACTGCCCCTGGAGGGCACGCACCTGCTGGTCACGAGTAACCGGCAGCCGGCGATCGCCGCGCTCGATCTCGAACTTGCAGGCATTGCCAGCGATGCCGGCGGCATTGTCGTCAACAAGGGCCTGCGGACGGCCAACCGGCGTGTCTTCGCCATTGGCGGCTGCGCCAGTGGAAACCGACACGGCGCTCACCTTGCTCATGCAGCGAGCCACCAGGCGAGCCTGGTTCTCCGCAATATCCTGTTCCGCCTGCCGGTGAAGACGGACGCAGCGGCGCTACCAAGAGTGACCTCCTGCGAGCCTGAGCTTGCCAGCATCGGCCTGTCGGAGGAGCAGGCCCACAGGGCGGCGCGGGACATCCGGATCCTGCGCTGGCCCTACGCCGAAAGCGACAAGGCGCAGGCCGAACGGCAGACGGAGGGCTTCGTCAAGCTCATCACCGACGGCAAGGGCCGCGTTCTCGGCGCCACCATCATTGGTGCCAAGGCCGGCGAGCTGATCGCGCCCTGGTGCCTGGCGATCGAGAAGGGGCTGAACGTCAAGGATATGGCCGGGCTGGTCCTCCCTTCTTCGACCTTCTCGGAACTCTCGAAGCGGGCTGCCCTCTCGGTCTACTCTCCGCTTGCGTCCCGGCCGGGCATTCGACGGCTTATCGGCTTCCTGCGCCGCTTCGGATAAGCTCGCCGCATGGAGTCGCCACGCCTCGACAAGCAGTCGCTTTCCGTCAGCGTACCACGCAGCCTGACGCGGCTCGGCCTTTCCGCAAAGCTGCTGCTGCTGACCGTGCTTTTCGTGATGCTGGCGGAAGTGCTGATCTACTTGCCGTCCGTCGCGAATTTCCGGCGCAACTGGCTGAATGACCGCCTCGCAGCCGCACAGATCGCCGTGCTGGTTCTTGAAGGCGCTCCGCCGGAGGGCCTGCCTGAAGGCAGCGAGAGCCGCCTGTTGATGGGCGTCGGCGCACGCGCCATCGCCGCCCGTGTCGGGGGTGCGCGGCGCCTTCTCAGCCTCGATTCCATGCCACCCGAAGTGGCGCGAACCGTGGATCTGCGCCAGATGGGCTGGCTCACCTCCATCATCGAGACTCTCGACACTCTGATTACGCCTGCCCATGACACGCCGATCCGGGTCATCGGCGAGGCGGTCGGCGGCGCCGACTTCGTCGAACTGATCATCGACGAGGCGCCGCTGCGCCGCGCGATGCTGGTGTTCTCAGCCAATATTCTGCTGTTGTCGCTGCTGATCTCGGGGCTGACGGCGGGACTGGTCTATCTTGCCCTGAACTGGCTCATCGTCGGCCCGATCCGCCAGGTCGCCGCCAATGTCATGGAGTTCGAGGCCGACCCGGAGAACCCGCACCGGATCATCACGCCGAGCCAGCGCGCGGACGAGATCGGCGAGGCCGAACGGGCGCTCGCACGCATGCAGATGACGCTGGCGGACGAGCTGCGCACCAAGAAGCACCTCGCCGAACTCGGCCTGGCGGTCAGCAAGGTCAACCACGACCTGCGCAATATGCTGGCTGCGGCCCAGTTGATGTCGGACCGGCTGACCGAAACGCGGGACCCGAAGATCAGGCGCTTTGCGCCGCGCCTGATCGCCACGCTCGACCGCGCCATCGCCTTCTGCCAGGCGACGCTGGCCTATGGCCGCGCCGCCGAGGCGACGCCGACCCTGCGCGAGGTCGCGCTTCGGCAGCTTGTGGCCGATGCGGGCGAACTGCTCGGCCTCGCGGAAAGCCCGACCGTKAGCTTCGCCAACGAGGTTCCGGCGGAACTCATCCTGCCCTGCGACCCCGACCAGATGGCGCGCGTCCTGCTCAATCTCATGCGCAATGCCGTCGAGGCGCTGACCCGTGCGGGCGCCGAAGCCGGCCGCCAGCCGACCCTGACCATCAGTGCGGCGCGCGAGCTTCATGAGGTCGTTCTGCGCGTCTGCGACAATGGTCCCGGCGTTCCGGAACGGGCAAAGGCCAATCTGTTCCAGGCCTTTCGCGGCTCGGTCAATCCCGGCGGCACCGGGCTGGGCCTCGCTATCGCGGCGGAACTCGTCCGCCTGCATGGCGGCTCGATCGCGCTCGAACCCTCGAAGATCGGAGCCGTCTTCAAGGTGGCGCTGCCGATCAGAGGCGGGAACTGAGGGCCCTACTGGCTCGCCCAGATCACCCGCGCCATGAAGGCGATCTCGGATGATGCGAGCACCCGGTCGGGCTGCTCGGGATTGAGCGAGGCGAGTTCGACGGTCCTGGCAGTTTCGCGCTTGAGCTGCCTCGCCAGCACCTCGCCTTCAATGGTCATGACCACGACCCGGTCGCCTCGCCTCACGGCAGCCGCCGGAGAAACGATGATGATGTCGCCATCGCGGTAGATCGGCAGCATCGAATCGCCGGCGATCTCAAGCGCATAGGCTTTCTCGTCGGACAGGCCGGGAGACGCGACCTCCTCCCAGCCGGAGCCGGCGGGCAGGCCGCTGCCATCGAAGAATCCACCCAACCCCGCCTGTGCGAAACCGAGCAGGGGAATGGTGGGCGCGGGCGCCGCGGCGCGGTGCATCACCACGCTCATGAACTCGTCGAGCGAAGCGCCAGTAGCCCCCAGGATCTTGGCGATCGACTCGGTCGAGGGCCAGCGCTCGCGGCCATCCGGGCCGATGCGCTTGGAGCGGTTGAAGGTCGTGGCGTCGAGGCCGGCCCTGCGCGCCAGCCCCGACGGCGTGAAGCCGTAGCGCTGGGCCAGTGCATCGATCGCGCTCCAGATCTGGTTATGGGACAGCATCGGACAGGCCTCTGATCCTGATGTGCCGGGAGAGCAGGACAAGGATAGGAAATATCCCCTACTCGATGAGACCTCAATCTGATTTCCGATGAACGGGTCCGGGATGATTTGCCCGGAGCCGGTTGCACCCGCTATGGCGTGTACAACGCCGAACCAACGAGACGTCCCGTGCCCCTCATCTACAAGATCTGCCCCGAACAGCTCTGGCGTGACGCTGAGCTCGCCGGGTCATTCAACGGCGCTGCCATCGATCTCGCCGACGGCTACATCCATTTCTCCACAGGCGGACAGCTTCGCGAAACGGCAGAAAAGCACTTCGCCGGTCAGAGTGGCCTCCTGCTGATCGCCGTGGACGATACGGCACTCGGCTCGGCGCTGCGCTACGAACCCTCGCGCGGCGGCGCGCTCTTCCCGCATCTCTATTCGGCCCTCGCCCCCAAGATCGTGCGCTGGATTGCGCCGCTCGCCACGGGGACGAATGGCAGCCCCGTCATTCCGGAGGACATTTCGTGATCGGCAGCCTCTTCAACCTCGCCCGGCCCCTGATCCACAAGCTGGATGCCGAGATGGCGCATCGCCTGACGGTTGCCGCACTGGCGGCCGCACCGGCGTTGAAGC
>NZ_JBFTLD010000100.1:0-21024 GCF_056396265.1 Allobosea sp. 05T422_2
ATGCGGGCATGCGGGCCTGGGTGCTGCCACTGCGCTCTTAACGTGCTCCTGCGCGGGCGTGATTGAAATCGGCTTGCTCGGCTCCGACGGGGCATCAGAGAGTACGATGGGAACCGGTTGCGGCTTCTCCGGTTGAGCGGATTGCCAGGGCCGCCAACTCCCCAGCCGGGCAAACGCTTCGAACGTCGGCTTCGTCATCGACTCGACCGTCGGCGCCGATTGGGCCGAGCAGCCAGCCATCAACAGGCCGGCAAAGCCGGCGCGACAGAGCAGGTTCGCCATACTAACCCCTTGCAACACTCGTGGCGAAGTCGTGGCAGTACGGTGGAGGAATGTAGCTTTTTTGTGCCCGGCCGGAAGAATGCCCGCTGACGATTGGGAAAGGGACGTCGCGAAAAGCCTGAAACCACTCCGCAAAGTTGTGTGTTGCAGTGCACACCTCGGTCCCGCGTGCTAGCGTATCATCGCGTCCGTGCCATGTGAGGTCCGCGCCAGTGAGCACTATCGTTTCAGCAGGCTTTTGCGCTGCGGTGGGCTTAGCCGCTTTGTTGGTCAGCGGGAGCTTGATTGCTGCGACTGCGATAGGAGGGACGACGTTCGCTGGTCTCTACCTCGCTGCTCTTGCTTTTAAGGACTATTAGCGACTTGCCTTGATCCGCCGCAGGCGCAGGGCGCGGATCGGTCTAGGCAAAGTGCCAAGAGCCCAAGGCGCCGTACGGCACGGTGCAAACATTGGCCCAGCTCTCCAAAGGACGGGCCGCACATGCCAATGTCCGATGGCTAGAGAAGAGCGCCGACGCTCACCTGATGAGTGGCAGCACGGTTGCCGCAGCGATTACAACGACGATCGCCGCCCGGATCAGCACCCCGTGGCATCGGGTCATTGTCTCGTCGGACGATCTCGACTGCGCTTCCATGAGCAACTCCTTCACGCGACGAGTCAGGCTTGCGCGAATGCGGGGGAGCAACAAGGGGAAACGTATCGTTMGGGAGCGAACAGACGGCTGCCGTGGCTCAAACGGCACACGTGGCGCAGCGGTGAATATGACGCCGCTGGCGCTCCACTTGATCCAGCGCGCCAGCGGCGCCCGACCTGTCCAAGGTCCGGCGGGTTCCGTTTTGTGGTTCGCGAATTGGGCGGAATTCGGCATCCACAGGGCGTCGCCGAGACTTCAAATCGTTCCGGGCGCTCGCGAGCCGGTTGCTTAGACCCCGTGGGTCTCCACACCGCCACAAGGAATTTGCCGCGCTGACGCTCAGAAGATTCGCGCGTAAACTACTTCTAGCCTGTAGGCCACGGCCCCGGGCAGAGGGTGGCCCAACGGAGCCCGGCCGGAGGCCGCATACCCATCGCCCGCCGGAGCAAATCCGATGCCCGACCCTGAGCCTCGAACAAAGATCAGCAAACTTATCGCCGAATATCTCCGCAGCCCCTCCCTGCGGCACCTCCGCGACCCGTATTCGATCGACAGCCTCGCCGCCAGCATTGTCAGAGCAGTCGAAAGGCAAGCGTCTGCTTGGCAAAAATGGGCGGGTGAGCGCGAGAGTATCCTGCGCGCGTCCTCTTTGTGCTGGATCCCAACCGAGGATCTGCGCAGCTTCCTGAATCGCCTTCCCGGGCCGCAATTAACGACAACCGATGTTGTTCAACGACTTCGGGCGATTCATGAGGAGAGTTACAGCTCCTATCCAGATGAAGATCTTAAGGATGGMTGCCTTGAGATATATGCCAAGGAATTAGCCGCGGGCACAGAACTACCTGCAATTGTTGGCTCTCTGCGGCAATATGTCGAAGACGAGAGTGAGAGGCGCCGCGTTGCTCGCGCTGAAGCTAATCGTCGATTTGCGAAAGAGGAGCGCGAAGCGCTCGAGCTGCGCTTCTTATCTGGCGCGGACTGCGCGTGGACACCGATTGGCGGCGCCAAAGATCTCTATACTCGAAAGAATGGACGGGCTTTTCGGCTCTCGATCAACAAAGACAAGCGATTGGATTTATACCGCATCGAGGACGTCGATGACAAAGGTGCGCGAGTTGGAACTTATGGAACGAGAGGCGACGCCACCAAAGCGGTTGCGAAGCTTGCTTACACTCCTGAGCATCGATGGTAGACCCCGAGCGGCGGGCCGGCGTCGGGGCTAGCGCGGGCCAGTTCCGCGGCTTGGGTTATTCCCGATCCGGCTCGGGATCTCGCGACCTGGGCTTGATACGCATCCGACCGGAGGGCGCGCCGCAAAGCTGCTGCAACCTGGCGGTAATTTCGTCTTGCGGGTCACCGTCTGCTTGGGCCCGCTCGAGATCTGTGACGAGCATCATGTGGTCAGCGATGCCAGCCAGAAACGGCGACGCCTCCTCATCCTTCAGCACGATCAGCCAATAGGTGGGTCCTAGCCCCTCTTCGACCAACATTCGGTGTGCGACCATGTAAGAATCATAATCGCCAACGTCGTGCGTTCTGAAGTAGCGATCTCCGACAGCAGGCACGTTCCAGCCGACATCCTCCATCCTGAGAGACCAACACCCGGTCAACTCGCCGTCGTCGTTCAACACGACGTATCGAATCCGCAGCATCGCGTTACTGAAGCGGCTGATCGCTGCCTCTTCGGGCGATGGCTCCCGCACGGTCATGGCTTGGGCTTCCGGCGGCCGTTGGTGAGTGGACGGGCCGCCTGTTCGGTTCGCGCCCGCTCTCGCTCTAGCCTACCCGCCTCCTTCCTGCGTTCCCGCTCTGCCAGAACCGCATTTCGCTTCGCCTCGGCCATCTTGCGGAGGCTCGCCCAAGCCTTTTCCTCGGAGAAGGGCATGGATACAGGTTGCCGACCAAGGCTGCCCGTGGGGCGAGTACGCATGGCCTTCCACAGCGCCCTCACGTCGTTATCGCTGAACCGTAGATCGCGCCCGAACCGGGAGCCGGCGCCACTCCTATTTGCCGCCCGTGCCACAGCCTGCTTGGACACCTTTAGATAATCCGCAGCCTCTTGGAGGCTGAATATCCTCCCGAGCGGTCCACGCGCTTCCGTCATGACGTGGCCTGCACGTTGCGAGCGCCATAGGCCACGCCCGTGAGCTTACGGCACTTCTGCCTCGCCCTTTTCGCCTGGCGCTCAATGTAGGTAGCAAGATCTGCCAGGTGCACGCCCCGTGGCGTCCTGCGACTGTCGTCCATCCGTACGATCGGAATCTGGATCTCACCCGCCTCAGCCTTTTGCACGAACCCGTCTGGCGTCAGGTGAGTGAAGTAATCTCTGCAGATCTCCCAAAGGGGAACGATCGCGCGCCCGTCGTACTGGGCCATCAATATCAATGCAGTTTTCATCTTGCGCCCGCTCATAAGGCCGAATGCCTGCGCGAAACGCTACAAACCTGCACGCATTCGGCAAGCGGCGCGACGAAACAAAAAATAAGGGAGTGGTCGAGAGTTGACTACTTGTCCACAGTCTTGAGCTTCACGACGCCTTCCCGTTCCTCGTCGTTGATGAATTCGACGCCTGATGCGGTCAGGGCGGATTGGATGGCCGTGAGGTTGTTCGGTATCGGCGTCTTATTCGAGKCCTCGAACTGCGCCACCGTCGATCGGGAAACGGACGCGGCCTCGGCCAAGTCAGATTGAGACCACCCCAACAGGCCGCGAGCGGCGCGACACTGGGCAGGCGATATAATCATTTTGATTGCCCTCCAACATTTTGCTTGACGATATGACGCGGCTCAATCAATTTGATTGATGTACAGCGATTTGAGTGCAGGAGCAACAGAATGACCATCCATCCCGCCGCCATGATTAACGACCTCCAGACACTTCTCCCCATCGGTCGCCAGCCGATCGAAATCGTCGACGCCGCATACGAGGCTGACGAGGCGGGCAGCGCCATGCTGCTGAAGCTCCAGTGCCAGGCCATCGGCGGCGAATACGAAGGCCGTACGCTCAACATCGAGATGGCCTTGGAGGGCCGTGGCGAGTTGGACGGCCAGCGCCATTTCGCGGCTTTGCGTCGGGCGATTGGTGTCCCCAATCCGGAGACCACTGACGAGCTGCGGTTCAAGCCATTCGACGCGCAGATCGGTGTCGCCAAGGGGCGCAATATCATCCGCGCCTATGGCCAATGGGGGGCCTGACAGCGCGACCATTTGACAAGCGAATGTGTGAATCGGGCTAATAGCGGCGTTCCACGATCATGCCGCTGGGAGCCGCTTGACTTTCGACGTCAAACACTCGGCTAAATGGCATTGTTCCTTGGAACGCCCGCACCCCTCGGGGTAGCCCAGCCCTTAAGTGGGTATCGCCGCTCCCAAGCGGCCTTTCAACGCAACGAACACGCCCCTCCGGGGGTGAAAGAAAACGCTTGCCCAATTTGGGCAATTTGAAAGCGCGCCATTTGGCGGCGAAAGGGTATGACTATGTCAACGCGCAAGAAGGCAATGACCCAGAAAACGAAAGAGATCGTGATAGAGTCGGTTCTTCGCTCGATGCTACTCAATCGAGAATCGATTTCTGATAACGTTTCTCGAATTTCAATGCAGAATTTTTGCGACACGATAGAGCAATGTCGGATCGACGCTAAAACACTCGCAATTGCTTGCTACAGAGAAGTTGGCGACGACTGCGAAATCAGGCGGTCATTTCTTTATGAAATAGACAATTCCGTCAGTGAGTATTTTGGGGACGATTATGGAATGCAATTTCTCGAGTGTTCTACCGAGATAAATGCTCGATACCGACACGCCGCATGGGCTGCCTCTCGAACTGCCAGTTGATCCCGTTTTCGATCGGCGTTCAACGTAGAGATCCGTGTCGCCAAGGGGCGCGCTAGGTCCGATCGCAGAGACGGACGCCGGGCCTTCTGGGCTGGGGGGCTTTGACTACGGCCCGGCGTCCTGCGCCGCATCGCTGTGGCGGTCGCGCCATGTGCTGGGCCGGCATGGTGAAATTAGGGCGGCGCGGTCCCCGGCACACCGCTTGACTAATCAATGTGTGAATCGGGCTAATTGCGGTGTCCCACGACCGGGGCACGGGGGCGCGGACTTGACTTTTGACCCCATACACTCGGCTATTAGAGGGCATTCCGGCTCGGTTGCAGATCGAGCCAGCCCGAAGGTGAGCGGATGCAACCAGCGAATGACAACACGCCGCTTTACCTGCCTGAGCCTGTGATTGCTCAGCGCGTGCTCGGCCCCAAGTCAAAAACGCAGTGGGACGCGCTCGCGATTGTTTGGGAGC
Organism: Allobosea sp. 05T422_2; assembly: GCF_056396265.1. Lineage (NCBI taxonomy): Bacteria > Pseudomonadati > Pseudomonadota > Alphaproteobacteria > Hyphomicrobiales > Alloboseaceae > Allobosea > Allobosea sp. 05T422_2. The sequence continues at coordinate 5,214 of NZ_JBFTLD010000100.1, forward strand.
GGGAAGGCCTGCCACGCGTCGACCCCCTGACTGGCTGCAGGCACTGGCCTGCTGTGAGGGCATTCTTGGACCGCAGGCACGGCGTGCACCAGACTGCTCTGCCCTCCTCGGCAGACGGCTTGGAGAATTGGGGATGACCGACACGCCAGGCCTTAAGCGGAAGCGCAACTGAGACGGTTCCTACAGAGAATATTGGGAGGCTCGCTCTGATCTCGTTAAGCGAGGCTACCAACCTAAGGCCGTTCGCCTTCACTTCCCCGATACCCCACAAGGTCAGGAGCAGAAGTCTTCCCGCTGTAAGATCCTGCAGGCCGAAATGCTTGCATGGGCTTCCAGCGGTCAACGCGCTGCGCCTGGCTACGACGGGACGATGCTGAGCTTGTCACGCCTATTTCAGATCAACGACGACTCGCCGTTCCGAACCATGAAGTGGAGCAGCCGAGACAACGTTCTGAAGTCGCTGACCATCATAGAGAAGAGCGTCGCTGATCGGCAGATCGCGAAACTGCTCGGTCCCGACTTCAAGCGCTGGCACGCGCGTTTCGGCGCGCCAAAGGCGCCCGACGCACCTCCCCGCCCCTGGCGCGCCAAGCATGCGATGGATGCCGTTCGTCAACTTATCAGCTATGGCGTCACGCTGGGTTACGACGATTGCTTCCGCGCCGACACGATCCTTTCGAAGATCCGCTTTAAGTCGCCTCCGGCCAGGACAGCCGTAATGACCGTCGAGCACGTCGATGCAGTGCGGGCGACCGCGCATGCGGAAGGTTGGCCCTCGGTCGCGCTGGCCACTGCGCTCCAGTTCGAACTCGCGATGCGACAGAAGGACGTCATCGGTGAATGGGAACCGGCCGAGACGGAGGGCGGAATCTTTTACAAAGGGCGCCGTTGGGTGAACGGCCTGCTCTGGTCCCACATTGATGCAAACCTGATCCTTCGCAAGGTTCACACGAAGACTGGTTTCGCCGTTGAGCACGACCTGAAGCTTCACCCCACTGCTCTGGCGGAGATTGCCCGCGTACCCTTGTCGAAGCGCGTTGGTCCTATGATCATCGCCGAGCGGACAGGCGAGCCGTACAAGCATCGAAACTTCACTGATCGCTGGCGCGCCATCGCGAACAAGGCTGGAGTGCCCAAAGGTGTCTGGAACATGGACGCTCGAGCAGGCGCAATTACTGAAGCGTACGACCTCGGCGCGGCAGAGACCGACGTCATGAAATCAGCCGGTCATAAGAACCGCCAGACCAGCGCCAGATACAATCGCGGCACCATTGAGCAGACCAGCCGTGTTGCCCAACTTCGGCTCGCAAAACGTTCCAAGAACGAACTATGAGGGACGTGGCAGGGACGTTTGGGGGATGAGCCGGGTAAGCGCTTGATTATATGTAGAAATTAGAAAAGGAGGAACACATCCGCATCCTCTTCCTCGACAAGAAGAACGCGCTGATCGCCGACGAGGTCCAGCAGACCGGAACGGTCGACCACACTCCCGTCTACCCCCGCGAGGTGATGCGCCGCGCCCTGGAACTCTCAGCAAGTGCGATCATCCTTGTCCATAACCATCCGTCAGGCGACCCGACCCCCTCGGGCGCCGACGTGAAGATGACGCGCGATCTCGTCGATATCGCAAAGCCCCTCGGCATCGTGATCCACGACCACGTCATCGTCGGCCGCGAYGGCCATGCGAGCTTCCGGGGGCTGGGGCTGATCTAAGGCATCGGCCCGAAAAGTGGATTGTGGTTTTCGGGAAAGCCGATGCAATCACAGAAGGTTAGGTCATCGGATTGGATACGATATCCGATCCGAGGATCAAGGCGGCGCGAAGCCTCGCKCCGCCTTGATCCTGCTCAGTCTCTGTCTCAGGTCTGGCGGAACTGAGCACCGAACTCCTTCATGCGGCCGACATAGTAATCAGGAGCCAGGATCGATTCCGGCAGATAGAGGCCGGGCTGCGGAGCGGCGCCGCCTGCGAGTCCCAGCATCCTTTCGACGGCGAGCGCGACGCCAAGTGCAGTCAGGGGCGCCTGGCCATCGGGATGGACGATCTCGTGGCGCATCGTGCTGCGCTGGCCATTCCTCAGCACGCCGTCGATCGCGATCGTGATTTCGGTCGAGAAGGGCTCGCCACGGCGGCGGCTGGCGGATTCGGAGAAGGCAAGGTCGAGCCGCACCGATCTGGCATCKGTCACCGCGGCGAGGCTGACGATATCGAGTGGAGAATAGGCGGTTGCGTCGAGCTCGACACCATCGACGCTACGATAGCGCGCCTTGGCATCCTCACCATTGACCCAGCTGAACTTGCCGCCCGTCAGCGTCAGCGCGGCCGGTGCCGCTCCCGTGATGCGGTTGTAGTCCGTCAAGGCCGCCGGGCCACCCATATCCTGCTCGTCGAGCAGTGCGCCGATCGCAATGGAATCGATCGTGCGGAAATCCTTGGCAATGACCAGGGCCGGAAACACCGCAGCACCGGCCAGCCACTGGCTTGCGAGAAGCACCGGGGCCTTCGTTGCCGCGTGAATGAACTGCGCGACCTCCGGACCGATCTCGAAGGTKCCGCTCGATACGCTGATATAGGGGATACCGTGATCCTGCGCGTAGCGCATCGAGTTCAGGCCATCGTCCTTCACGAAGACGACTATGGCGCTGTACTGCGCTCCCTCCGGCTGGCCGAGGTCCCGGCGGTCAAGATCGCCCCGCGTCGCAATCGCGCCCCCGACCTTCTGAGCAACCACCTGCGCCTTGGCGAGATCGCGCCCGCCGATGGCGATCGGAAGGTCGAATTGCAAGCGGCGCAGCGCTGCGGCCGCCTGGCCGCCTACGACGCCCGATCCACCAATGATCAGGACGGGGCGTTGGGGGGTGGACATGGACAAATCTCCTGGAGCGCCAAGCCGCGATCGGTCTATTGATCGCCTACTAAAAGTAAGTTACCTTTAGTAGGATTGCATAGAAGCATTGTCAACTGCGCTGCAAGGGGAGAAGCGGAGACGCCGATGTCGACGGGATCTGCGAAGAAGCTGCCCAGGGTGGAGCGCCGCGAGCAGTTGCTCGATTGCGCCATGACGATGGTGGGCGAAGACGGCGCAGACGCGCTGACGCTCGGGCGCGTCGCCGAACGGGCCGGCGTCAGCAAGCCGGTGGCCTATGATCATTTCGGCTCGCGCGAGGCATTGATGATCGCGCTCTATTGCCGGATCGACGAACAACAGGGCGGAGCACTGGCGGAGGCCCTCGACCAACTGGAGCCGCGCCTCGACAAGGTCGCACGCGCGGTCGCCGAATCCTATCTCTCCTGCGCAACGTCGATCGGCCCGGAATGGCACTCGCTTTCAGCCGCCCTCAAGGGCACGGAAGCGATGGAGGCCGTCCAGCGGGAGCTCGTCGACGGCTATATCTCACTCTATCGCGAGGCACTGGCTCCCTATGCCGGCCAGCTCCCCGCAGAGGACCTGCACCTACGCTGTGTCGCGATCCTAGGAGCTGCCGAATCCGTGTCAGGCGAGGTGCTGCGCGGCGAGGCCAATGAGGCAAGAGCGACCGAATTGCTGGCCGCGCTGATCGTCCGGCTGATCGGTAAGTCGAGCAGCGCATCTTCAGGCGAGGACGCATCGTAAACCGCACCATCCCGCACCAGGCCCAATGCGCCCAGGCCCGCCTGCACCTCGGCCACGTTGCAATCGGCCCGAATGCTGCCCAAGGATTGGGCAGGGCTCGATTTATCCGTGATCAAGCGCCCCCTTTCCGAACCGTCACGAATGCGCATAGGCTGGTCAAAATGGGGAAAGACGCCTGACATGGTCGCCTTCGACGAAATGACCGGTATCGGTGCCGAATTGCGGCCCGCCTACGCAGCGCTTGATCGTTGGTTGAAGGAAGCCCCACCCGAAATGCTGGCTCTGCGACGCAGCCAGGCTGAACTCTTCTTCCGGCGCATCGGCATTACCTTTGCCGTCTATGGCGACGAAGAATCCACCGAACGGCTGATCCCGTTCGACATCATCCCGCGCGTCCTGACCAAGCCGGAATGGGCCAAGCTCGAGAAAGGCCTGCGCCAGCGCGTCACCGCTCTGAACATGTTCCTCGCCGACGTCTACGGGCCGAAGGAATGCCTGAAGGCCGGGATCATTCCGCCGGACCTGGTCTACCGCAACGCCTGCTACCAGTTGGAGATGGTCGACTTCCAGGTGCCGCACGGCATTTACTGCCATATCGCCGGCATCGACATCGTGCGCGTCGACGCCGACACATTCTATGTGCTCGAAGACAATGCCCGCACCCCCTCCGGGGTCTCCTACATGATGGAGAATCGCGAGGTGATGCTCCGGCTCTTCCCGGAGCTCTTCGCGATGCACCGCGTCGCACCGGTCGACAACTATCCCGACCAGTTGCTCGCGACCCTGCGCTCGGTCGCGCCGCGCCGCGCCTCRTCAGATCCGACGATCTGCCTGCTCACGCCCGGACAGTATAATTCGGCCTTCTACGAGCACTCCTTCCTCGCCGACAAGCTCGGCGTCGAGTTGGTCGAGGGCTCGGACCTGCTGGTCAAGGACGATGTCGTCTATATGCGCACGACGCAGGGGCCGAAGCGCGTCGATGTGATCTACCGCCGCATCGACGACGACTTCATCGACCCGCTGGTCTTCCGCGGGGATTCGGTGCTTGGCGTGCCGGGCATCATCGGCGCCTACAAGGCGGGAAATGTTACGCTCGCCAATGCGGTCGGCACCGGCGTCGCCGACGACAAGGCGGTCTACAGCTACATGCCGGAGATCGTGAAGTTCTTCACCGGCGAGGAGCCGATCCTGAAGAACGTCCCGACCTTCCGCTGCCGCGAGCCGGAGGCCAATGCTTATGTGCTCGACAATCTCGACAAGCTCGTCGTCAAGGAGGTCAACGGCTCCGGCGGCTATGGCATGCTTGTCGGCCCCCATGCCAACAAGGCCCAGATCGAAACATTCCGCAAGAAGCTGAAGGCCCAGCCGGAAGGCTTCATCGCCCAGCCGACGCTGGCGCTCTCCACCTGCCCGACCTTCGTCGCCTCCGGCGTCGCACCGCGGCATGTCGACCTGCGGCCCTATGTGCTCTCCGGCGCCAACGGCATTTCCTGCGTGCCCGGCGGCCTCACCCGCGTTGCGCTGAAGGAAGGCTCGCTCGTGGTCAATTCCAGCCAGGGCGGCGGAACAAAGGACACCTGGGTGCTCGATGCATGATGGCAACAGCGCATTTCCGCATTCCCGCTTCCAGGACGCAGCCCCGCGCATTGCGAAAAGGCCGGATCTGACCATGCTCTCCCGCACCGCCGACAGCCTCTACTGGGTCTCCCGCTACGTCGAGCGCGCCGAATATCTCGCCCGCATCCTCGATGCGACGATGCGGCTCACCAACCTGCCCTCGTCCTATGGTGGCGCCGGGACCGAATGGCACAGTGCGGTCGCGACCGCCGGTTGCGAAGAGACCTTCGCCAAGGCCTATGGCGAGGCGAATGAGCGCAATGTCTGCGATTTCCTCACCTTCAACCCGGATAACCTGTCCTCGATTCGCAATTGCTTCGCGCTGGCCCGCTCGAATGCTCGTGCGGTACGCACCGCGCTCACCTCGGAAATGTGGGACGCGCTGAACAGCGCCTGGCTGGAACTGCAACGGTTCGAGAAGAAGCGCATGGACCGCGAGGAGTTCGCCCGGTTCCTCGACTGGGTGAAGAACGTCTCACTGGTCTTCGACGGCTCGGCCTACCGGACCATGCTGCGCGACGACAGCTACTGGTTCTCGCGGCTCGGCGTCTATATCGAGCGCGCCGACAACACCGCCCGCATCCTCGACGTGAAATACCATGTGCTGCTGCCCGAGAGCGAACAGGTCGGCGGCTCGCTCGACTATTTCCAATGGACCACGGTGCTGCGCGAGGTCTCGGCACTGACTGCCTATCACTGGGTTTATCGCGAGGCCGTGAAGCCGCAGCTGATCGCCGATCTGCTGATCCTCAACCGCCGGATGCCGCGCTCGCTCGCCGCCTGCTACGAGAACATCTCACGCTTCCTCGACGCTCTCGGCGATGCCTATGGCCGGCACGGCCCGGCTCAGCGCCAGGCTCGCAAGACGCTGGCAAGCCTTTCGAACGCGCGCATCGACTCCGTCTTCCAGCACGGGCTGCACGAATTCATCGAGGATTTCATCAGCGAGAACGGCCGCCTCGGCCTCACGATCTCGGAGCAGTATCTGCAATAAAGAACGCGGCGGGCTCGCCTGCCCGCCCGCAGAACACTAGATATGGACCGGAAACCAACGCGCCCGTCGAGACAGCGATCGCCCATGCGGATCAGGATTTCCTACTCGATTACCTATGCCTATGACGAGCCCGTACGCCAGCTGACGCAGATTCTGCGGCTGACCCCGCGCGATCATGACGGCCAGCATGTGATGTCCTGGCGCATCGAGCCGACCGTCGACGGAAATCTGCGCGCGGGCCAGGATGCGCATGGCAACATCGTCCATACCTTCTCGGCCGATGGCCCGATCTCCGATCTCGCGATTCATGTCGGCGGCGTCATCGAGACTCTGGATCTGGCCGGTGTCATTCGCGGAACGATCGAGCGCGTGCCGCCCGAAGTGTTCCGGCGCGATACCTTGCTGACGACGCCCGACGACGCCTTGCGCGACTTCGCCGTGGCGGCAACGCGCGCCGACTCGACACCGCTCGCCAAGATGCACGCGTTGACAGAAGCGCTGCACGACTTGCTTGCCTGCGACCGTTCCGGCCAGCGTACCGGCGTAGGGGCTGCAGCCGCCTTCGCGGCCCGCGGCGGCATCCCGCAGGATCTCACACACGTTTTCATGACCTGCGCGCGCCAGCTCGGAGTCCCTGCCCGCTACGTCTCCGGCTATGTCGCGCAATCCGATGCCCTGCCCGAGGCGGAAGGGGCGCATGCCTGGGCCGAGGTCTATCTCGAAGATTATGGCTGGATCGGATTCGATTGCGCCAACGGCTTGTGCCCGATCGACACTCATGTCCGCATCGCAGCCGGCCTCGATTTCGCCGATGCGGCGCCTGTCCGCGGTGCGCGCAAGGGCGGCAGCGGCGAAAACCTCGCCGTGCTGGTCAGCGCCCGCGCTGCGAACGCACAGCTCGCCAATCAATAGGCTACGCGATTGCGACCGCCACAGCAGCCAGGGCGGCCCGATCAAGATTTCCCGGCGCGCATGAACGCGCCTGGACCGGCAAGCTGAAGGAACCGACCCCGTGACCTATTGTGCCGGACTTCTCGTGCAGGACGGGCTCGTGATGATCGCCGACACCCGCACCAATGCCGGGCTCGACGACATCTCGACCTTCCGCAAGCTGCATGTCTTTTCCTGGCCGGGCGAACGCAGCTTCGCGCTGGCGACGGCAGGCAATCTCTCCGTCACCCAATCGGTGGTGAGCCTGCTCCATGAAGGACTTCTCAATCCCGAGACCGGAGAACTCGATACGCTCCAGAGCGTTGGCTCGATGTTTAGGGCAGCGCAGCTCGTCGGCCGCGCCGTCCGCACCGTCAGGGAGATGGACGGTCCGGCCCTGGCGGAGGCCGGGCTGAAATTCGATATCTCTCTCCTCTTTGGAGGCCAGATCATGGGCCAGCCCATGCGGCTCTTCATGGTCTACGGCGCGGGAAACTTCATCGAATKCGGCATGGACGCGCCCTTCCTCCAGATCGGCGAGCACAAATATGGCAAGCCGATTCTGGACCGCGCCGTGACCTTCAAGACCCATCTCTACGACGCACTGAAGGTTGGTCTGATCTCGATGGATTCGACGATGCGTTCGAATCTCGGAGTTGGCCTGCCGATTGACCTGATCGTAATGCGGCGAGATGGCGAAGAGCCCGAGCTCAATCGGCGTATCGAGGCGGGGGAACCCTATTTCCACGACCTGCGCGAGCGTTGGTCCGCGGCACTGCGCGCGGCGCATCAGGCGATCCCGCGACCTCCTTACGGACCATCCGGAGGTTGAAATTTGATGTCTGCCTGCCCGTTTAGCAACCGGATATCAAGAATCGGCTGCAAAGGTGCAGGTTCCGACGGTTCTGAGACCCTTGATGCATTCGCCCTTTGTCGCGAAGACGACCAACGCGGACTCCTCGGCGCGGATGCTCACCAGCACCGTGACGACGCTCGCCTGTGCCTTTTTGCTGGTCATGGCTGCAGCGATCACCGTCGTCCTGACGATTGCGCATAACGCGAATACCGTCGAAGCAACCCGTCAGCGCGACCGGATCGAGGCCGCGATGGAGAACCAGCTTCGGCTGCGGCGCCTACGGCTGGAAAGCCTGGCGTCTACCGGCACGCTTCAGGCGGCCTTCCACCCGGCCATTCCGGCGGCAACACTGAGGTGGGCCTTCACGAAGCTGAGCCAGCGCTTTGAGGAATTTGACGGCGTCTATCTCGTCACCAGGAGCGGCCGCGTCCTGGCAGGCGTCGAGAACAACGTCGAAGCCTATCAGGCGGGCTACGAGGGCCTGCGTCTCTTTGACCCCACACTCCCGAGCCCGTCACAAAAGCCAGCGAACGACAATGCAGCCACCCGCGCAGGGTTCATGCCAGGCTTTCGTTCGAGCCTGATCTATGATGGCCACGAAGTCCTGGCCATTTTGACCGCCGATCTCGAGCAGCTTCTCAATCTCCACCTTCTGAAGGCGGACGCGCCGGTCAACCTTATCGGCTATCGGCGCGTGACGAGCACGATCTTCGACGAGATGGCCACGCGCTATCGCATCAACGGCCTGCGCATCACCCGGACGATGCCAGCCAATCCCTTGGTGCGCCGCGACCTCGCCGCCCCCGACGGCGTCACCAGGGCCTGGTTGACCTGGACACCGGAGCGCCCCGGGGATGCCATGATCCGGCAGTTCATCTGGGCGCTGGCGGCAGCCGGGCTGATCTTTGCCGGCATCCTGCTCTATGCGATCCGCCGTCTGCGCGGAGCGGCCAATGAAATCCGGCTGCGCGAAGTGCAGATCCAGCGCCTTGCCGCACAGGACGAACTGTCGCTGCTGCCCAACCGTCGGACCTTCGATCTCAGGCTCGACCAGGAGCTGGCTCAGATCAGCCGGACCAAGACCGGGCTGTCCGTACTCCTGCTTGATCTCGATCGCTTCAAATCCGTCAACGATACCTATGGCCACAAGGCCGGCGACGAGCTGATCCGGCAGGTCGCCGAACGACTCGCAGGCGTCATGCGGACCGGCGATACCGTCGCTCGCATTGGCGGCGACGAGTTCGGCATCATCCAGACCAACCTGCACGATGCCAGCGGCAGCGCTGCACTGGGAGAGCGCATTCTCGAAGCGCTGACGCGCCCCTTCAACCTGATGGGCATCGACACCGTGATCGGTTGCTCGATCGGCATTGCGCTCGCTCCCCAGGACGGGCACGACCGCGAGACGCTGCTCAGACTGGCCGATACGGCGCTCTACCAATCCAAGAACGAGGGCCGGAACCGCTACTCCTTCTTCGAGCCGCGCATGAACCGCGCGCTCCAGATGAAGCGCGTGGTCGAAGAAGACCTGCGCAAGGCGATAGCAAGAGACGAGCTGCAGCTGCACTTCCAGCCCCAGGTCTCCGTCGACGGAACCGTCATCACCGGTGTCGAGGCCCTCGTGCGGTGGCCACATCCGCTCCATGGCATGGTTCCCCCCTCGGAGTTCGTCGCCATCGCGGAGGAGCGCGGGCTGATCGTGCCGCTGAGCGAATGGGTGCTGCGCCGCGCCTGCCTCGAGGCAAAGCACTGGCCGGAGTTGCGGCTTGCCGTGAACGTCTCGCCGGTGCAGTTCCGACACAAGGATTTCGTCCAGAATACCATCCGGATCATCGAGGAAACCGGTTTMGATCCGAGCCGTCTCGAGCTGGAGCTGACTGAAGGCGTCGTCGTCGAAGACGCCGACGCCGCCGAGGCCGCGCTGATGGATCTGCGCGCCTATGGTGTCGGCCTCGCGCTCGACGATTTCGGGATCGGCTATTCCAGCCTGATTTACTTGCGGCGCTTCGCCTTCGACAAGATCAAGATCGACCGGTCCTTCCTGGAATATATGGAGACGACTGGCGAATCCGCGATCCTTGTCCACTCGATCGTGCATCTCGGCCGGGCTCTCGGCCTGCGGGTCTGCGCCGAGGGCGTCGAGACGCCCGAGCAGCACCGCTTCCTGCAGGCGATCGGTTGCCACGAACTGCAGGGCTTCCTGTTCTCCAAGGCAGTTCCGCCTGAGGAGATCGAGCGGCTGCGCGCCCTCGACATGCCATTCGCCGCCAGTCTCGTTGCCGCCTGACCGGGCCGATCGTCAGATCAGTTCGGAGATTCCGCTGACGATCGCGTAGGCAAATCCGGCGCTCAGGACAAGGCCGCCAATACCGACCAGCGTCCCCGCGATGATGAACAGCCCGTCGCGCTCGACCAGCCCCAGCCCCACCAGGCACACGGCAAGACCGAGCGGGATCTGTCCGATGAACGGTGCCGACACCACGAGGCCAAGCGCGAGGATCAAGATCAGCAGGCCAAGGATCGGGATCGCGACCGTCCCTCCCAGCATCGTCAGGCGCGGCCGCGAAATCCGTTCCAGCCGGACCAGTGGAGGCAACGCGCGCGACACGGCCTTCGCCAGTTCCGGTTTGCCGATGGTCTTGTCGAGCAGCCCCTCGGGCAACCACGGCATGGCGCGCCCGGCCAGCATCTGCGCCGCCACGAAGGCAAGCACGAGCCCGCAGACCAGCGGAATGGGCGGCGGCATAGGCAGGCAGTTCGGCAGCCCGAGCAGGACCACGAGCAGTGCGTAGGTCCGATCCTTCAGAGCTGCGACGATGGTTCCGACGGGAATACGCTCACCGGGTAAGGTCGCGAGAGCCGTCAGCAGTCCGGATGTGCGCAAGGGCGATGACAAGCGTGATGGTCTGCCATTGGGGAGCTGCGACCTAGCACGCTCGCCCTTTGCCCAACAAGCGCCCTTGGCGCAGACGCTCAATGCAGCGTCAGCACGCCGTTGACGTTTACGATCTCAGCCGGCCTGAGCAGACGCGAATGCGCAACGACCACTGAATGCAGCGGTCCATCGAGYTCACGACGCCAGAAGTCGAGGAAATCGCGGAGCACCGGAAAGCGCGGCGCCACATCATAATGCTGCCAGATGAAAGTCTGCAGCACACTGGGATGATCCGGCATGCGATAGAGGATCGTCGCCGTGGTCAGTCCGTAGCCCTTGAGCTGCTTTATGAAGTCCTCTGATACCATCGCCCCCTCCCTCGTCGCGATGCGATGAAAGTGTAGCCGATTTCTTGAGGCTGCGCCTGCCTGGTTAACAAAAGCTTGCAAAACCAATGCCAAAGCGACAGCACATCGCCTGCATCCGCGACCATCGTTGGTCGCCGCGGCGCGAGCGGGCCCCCCCGCGTGGCTGCGCGTATCTAGGTTACAGCGTACAGCCCGCGGGCAATGTCAGGTCTACCAGGGCTCTATCCCGTCAGTGCCTTCAGGGCCTCAGGCGTATCGACATCGATCGCAATCGCGGGATCGTCGAGCGGCACCTCCACGACCGACTCTCCGGCGGCGTCCAGCAGGCGGCGAGCCCCCTGGTCGCCCGAGAGGCGCTCCACCGCCGGGAAAAGCGCACGCGACAACAGCGCCGGGTTGCCGCGCTGACCGAACAGGGTTGGCACCACGGCGAGAGCGTCGGGCCGGTCGGCGAAGGCCTCGGCCAGCCGATTGATCACCTGCGGGGTCACGTTCGGCATATCGCCGAGCGAGACCACCGCACCCGGGACATCGTCCGGCAAGGCTCTGAGGCCGGCGCGGACCGAGCTGGATAGGCCGGCCGCGAAATCGGGGTTGTCCACAAATGCGACATCGAGCCCCGCGAGCGCCGCCCTGACCTCGGCCGCCTGATGCCCGGTGACCACCAATACGGGCGCAGCGCGGGAGGCGAGCTGCGCCTTCACGGCATGACGAACGAGAGGCTCGCCACGTACCGTCTGCAGCAGCTTGTTGCATTCCCCCATCCGGGTCGAGCGCCCGGCCGCGAGCACAAGCCCGGCAACGGGTGCCACAGCCTGATGGCCAGGTGCACGCGGCTGCGGCCGCGTGACGATCTCMATCAGCAGGCCGCCGACCCCCATCTTCTGAATGTCCGCACGGGTCACGGGAACACCGGCTAGCGCGCGCTGCAGCACCCAGTCGAACCCATTCTCCTTGGGCGAACGGGCGCAGCCCGGCGCGCCGATCACCAGCTTGCCGTCAAGATCACCGAGCAGCAGCAGGTTGCCGGGGTCGACCGGCATGCCGAGATGTTCGATGCGGCCGCCTGCCTCTTGCAGAGCCAGCGGGATCACGTCGCGGCGATCGGTGATCGCCGAGGCACCGAAGACGACGACGATATCGGCAGGTCCCGCCACCGCCCTGCGGATGGATTCCGCGAGCGGCCCCGATTGATGCGGCACACGCTCGTCCGATTCGACCCTTGCACCTGCCGGAGCAAGACGCTCCGCCATTACCCGCAGCGTCTTGTCGACCACCGAAGGCTTGAGACCGGGCAGTAATGTCGAAACCACGGCCACCGATTTGAGGTGGTATTCGGTGACCGCGATCGGCCGGATCGCTCCGATCCGCCCGATCGCGTCGTCGACGCGCTGACTCGGGACGCCATAGGGAATGATCTTCACGGTGGCGACCATTTCGCCCGCAACGACCGCTCTGAGGGCTGGCAGCGTCGCGACGGTGATGGCCTCGTCGATCGTGTTGAAGGCGTCGAGCGCCGGCACGTCGAGCATCAGAACACCCGCAGTCGCGGCAAAGAGATTGACCCTGCCGGTAAAGGGAGCCTCGGTCACCACGCCGCGCCCGGCGAGCGCCCGGGCAAGACGTTCGGCAGCCACATTCTCGTCGACGTCGCCGGCTTCGAGCTGGACTGCGACCAGTTCGGTGACGCCAGCTCCCGCCAGGCGGCGCGCATCATCCTCCGTGATCGTCGCCCCCTTGCGGACGATGACCTCGCCTGCCCGCACCGAATGCGCCGTAACGGAGCCGACGGCATCGGCGATAGCGACCGGGCCGAATTTCATGAGAGTGCCCTGCGCGGGCCACGCAGTGTCATCACGATCTCACCGAGAATGGCGAGCGCGATCTCTGATGGAGAGACCGCGCCGATGTCCAGGCCGATCGGCGCATGGATGCGGGCCAGCGTCGCCTCATCGAAGCCAGCCGCCGTCAGGCGCTCGATGCGCCTGCCATGCGTCTTCCGGCTGCCCAGCGCCCCGATATAGAAGCAGTCCGAGCGCAAGGCCGCCTCCAGCCCGGGATCGTCGATTTTCGGATCGTGGGTCAGGGCGACGAAGGCGGTATAGCTATCGAGGCCGAGCTGCTTGATCGCTTCATCCGGCCACTCCGGCAGCAGCGTCACGTCGGGAAAGCGTTCGGGCGTAGCAAAGGCGGTCCGCGGATCGATGATGGCGACATCGAGATCCAGCAACTTCGCCATCGGCGCCATCGCCTGCGAGATATGCACCGCACCGGTGACCACGACGCGCGGCGGAGGCACCTGCACGGTCAGGAAGTAACGTGTCCCCTCCGTCTCGACCGTACCGCTCTTGCCGGTACGCAATTGCTTGTCGAGCAGGCCAGCCAGCGGATCGGTCGCGAGATCGGCCTCCCCTACCAGCCGTTGAGCACCGCTGCCGATATCAGTGACCAGCACTGCGGCACGGCGGGCGGCGCGCTCGACATTGAGCGCGGAGAGCAGCGAAAGATCCATGCCTCAGCCCCTGTCGGTCGCAAGCTTGACGCCAAGGCCGATCATCAGAGAACCACCGAGCCAGCGGCCGAAGGCAAATCCGGACTTGGTCTTCTTCATCGTCTTGACGACCGCCGATGCTCCCAGCACCGTCACGAAATCGGCCGAGGAAAAGGCGAAATTCACGATCGTGCCGAGGATCAGGAACTGCGCCCAGACCGGCAGGGACGCCGCGGGGTTAACGAACTGCGGCAACAACGCGATGAAGAACAGCGCCACCTTGGGGTTCAGCACCTCGACGATGAAGGAATCGAGCAACGCCCGTTTCACGGTCTTGGGCGGCGAGACATCGACATCCGTTCCGCCGAGCCTGGAGCGGATCATGCCGATGCCGAGCCAGACCAGATAGAGCGCGCCGGCGAGCTTCACCGCGACATAGAGTTCCGGCACATGCTTGAACACGGCCGAGAGGCCGAAGGCAGCTGCGATGACATGCAGGTAGCAGCCGAGATGGATGCCCAGCATCGCCATGAAGCCAGCGCGGCGGCCATGAGTAATCGTCTGCGCCGCCGTGTAAAGCAGAGCCGGGCCGGGGAAATAAGCGACAGCGATCGTCAACACCGCGAAGGCGGCAAGTGTTTCCCAGGAAGCCATCAGTGCACCTTCTCGACATAGACCCGAATGCGACCGCCGCAGGAGAGACCGACCTTCCAGGCCGTCTCGTCCGCGACGCCGAATTCAAGCGTGCGCGCCTGTCCATCGGCGATGACGTCGGCAGCCTCTTCCACCACGGCGCCCTCGACGCAGCCTCCGGAGACCGAGCCGAGGAAATTACCCTCTTGATCGATGACAAGATGYGAGCCCACCGGGCGGGGGGCGGAGCCCCAGGTCTCGATCACAGTGGCAAGCGCCACGCCGCGCCCGGCCTTGGCCCAACTCTCGGCCGTGGCGAGAATATCGGTGTCGGTACTGATCATGGCTATCGGTCCCTGTTCGGCCCGCGGCGCCGGAGCGCAGTTTAGACGCACCGCATCATACGCGCGAGCGGGCCGCGAGCCCCGCCTACTTAAGCATAGTCGCCGCAGGTTTCGAGCATGCGGCGGGCATCCGGATGGCGAAAACACGTGCCCCTCCTCGACCTACGGTAACGATCCCTCTATCCAGCGCGCAGTAAGGCATGGCGGCCCATGGACGGCATCGTTCTACTGCACGGCATTGCGCGGCGCTCCGGATCGCTCTCGGGGCTCGAACGCATTCTGAAGGCCGATGGCTACGGGACCCTGAACCTCGACTATCCCGCGCGCAGCAACGGCCTCGACGACATTGCCTCGCAACTGCATGAGCCGATCGCGCGCTTCAGCGGCGGGCTCGACGGCCGACTGCATTTCGTCACTCATTCGATGGGAGGGCTAGTGGCGCGCTCCTATATCACCCGCCACCGCCCAGAGCGGCTCGGCCATGTCGTGATGCTGGCGCCCCCCAACGAGGCAGCGAGATCGCCGATCTGCTGAAGGGAAACCCGCTCTATCGCGCGTTCTTCGGTCCGGCCGGCGCGGAGCTGGTTACGGCAAGGCCGGAGCAGTTGCTCCGCATCCTCGGCCCAGTCGACTATCCGCTCGGCGTGATCGCTGGCCACCGCTCGTTCTATCCACTCTCGTCCCTGCTATTGCCGCGGCCAAATGACGGCCGGGTCTCGGTTGTGCGCACCCGCGCCACCGGGATGAGCGATCACATCACGCTGCACGCGACACATCCACTGATCATGCGCAACCGCGAGGCGATCGAGCAGACGCGGCACTTCCTACAGCATGGCCGCTTCAGCAGACCCGCCTAGCTGTTTGATCCCGGGCTTTGATGGTGCAGTCTTTTCGCGTGAGTGGAAGGAGGCGCTATGGGCCAGGTTCACCATGGGAGCGCCACGACGACAGAGGCGGTTCGTCGAGCGGTATGCCGGCGGAAGGCGACGATCACCGCCTCCTCCTCGATCGACAGCACGGTCGATCGAGGCTCGCATGGACCGGTCTTGAGATCCGCCGATCCGCCGTCGAGCTCCGTCTCTTCCACTT
>NZ_JBFTLD010000101.1:0-21007 GCF_056396265.1 Allobosea sp. 05T422_2
GACCCTGGAACGCTCGGACCCTGGAACGCTCGAAGACCGTGGACGAGGAAATCTCCGCCAAGGTCGTCGACTTCCTCGAGCGCAATGACCCAAGGCGGACCAACAAGCCGTTCTTCGCCTGGTACAACCCGGCCCGCATGCACATCACGACCATGCTGTCGCCGAAATACGAGGCCATGATCGGCGAGCCCGGCGGCAAKGACTGGGGCCTCAACGAGGCCGGCATGAAGCAGCTGGATGACAATATCGGCGTCGTGCTCAAGAAATTGCAAGACATGGGCCAGCTCGACAACACGATCGTCGTTTTCACCACCGACAACGGCGCCGAGACGATCACCTTCCCGGACGGCGGCACCACGCCCTTCAAGGGCGGCAAGCTGAGCACCTGGGAAGGCGGCATGCGCGCGCCTGCGCTCGTGCGCTGGCCAGCCGGCGGCATCCGGCCGGGCACAATCAAGAATGATATCTTCGCGTCACTCGACTGGCTGCCGACCCTCGTCAACCTCGCGGGCGGAGACAAGGGCGACGCGCTGAACCAGCGCATCATGGCCGGCAGCTATCCCGGCATCGTCAAGACCAAGCTCGATGGCGTCGACCAGGTCGAATACCTGCTCGGACGGTCGGAAAAGTCGGCACGCGATACGTTCTTCTACTATTCCGGAAAGGACCCCTCGGCGGTACGCTACAAGAACTGGAAGATCTATTTCGCGATGGTCTCAGATTCGCCGGCCGGCTTCATCTCCGGGGTATTGCCCTTCCACTGGGCCCAGGTCGTCAATATCAAGCGTGATCCCTTCGAGACCGCGATCGGCTCGCAATACAAGACGCTCCTGGGTATGGGCGGTTCGATCGGCTCCCCTTCCACCGCCTATATCTACGATTGGAACATGCTGCCGATCGGCCAGGCACTGTGGATGAAGGAGCTTCTCTCCTACAAGGACTTCCCGCCGATGCAGGACCCGGCGAGCTACAACCTCGATCAGGTCATGGACCAGATCAAGAACTCGAAAGGCCGGTCCGACTGAGCGCTGGCGAAAGCAACCAGGCAGGCGTCCTGCTCGGGGGCGCCTGCTCCCTTCCATCAGGCTGGCGAGCACCAGAACCTCTTTCAAGGGAGGACGTCATGAAGACCTATGTCATGACCGGCATCGCGTTATCGATCGGATTGATTTTGTCAGGCTGCCAGAGCTCGCAATCACGAGCGCAGCAACTCGCCGCGATCTGCGCCGATCCCAACAACCGGGCGCCCAAGTCCGGCTATTGGCGTGAATGCCAGACGCTCTATCCGTCAAGCACGCGGCAATTGCAGAAGGATTATCTGCTCGGCGCTGCGGCCGGAAACTGAGGCTCGTCCTGGGCCGGATCTTCCGATCCGGCCCAAGCCTTTCCGGCTGAACCTTCCCTCGTCACACCTGGGTCCCGGTGCGAGTCCGCGAAGCCCCGTTGAAAGGGCCTCGAGTCCATTCGACCCCGCATTCCCCAAACTATCCGGAGGACGTCATGCCATCCTACGCCTTCACTGCCCTTGCGCTCTCCGCCGGGCTCGCCCTGGCCGGTTGCCAGTCCACCTCCCAGACCGTGCAGCACAAGGAGGATCTGCTCTCGGCCGCCGGCTTCACCCCGCAGCCCGCAAACACGGCGGAGCGCGTCGCGGCGATGAAGAAGCTGCCGCCCAACAAATTCGTCCAGCAGGTCAAGAATTCGCAGATCATCTACGTCTACGCCGATCCGATCGTCTGCCAATGCGTCTATTTCGGCAACCAGGCGGCKTACGCCCAGTTCCGCCAGATGGTCTTCGCGCAGAAATTGGCCAACGAGCAGCAGATGACGGCAGTGATGAACCAGAACGCCTTCGATTTCGGCCCCTGGGGTGGACCGGGACCATTCATGTACTAAGTTCTGTTTCTCGCCGGCATTGAAGGGAGGCAAGGATGAAGCTGATCGGTTCTTCCGCCGACATCGACCGACGCATGTTGCTCAACGGCCTGGCGGCTCTGCCGGCTCTCACCATTCCCTTAAGTTTCACAGTCAGTTCGGCCTCCGCCCAAACGGACCCGTTGCCGTCCTGGAACCAGGGCCCGACCAAGGCATCGATCACCGATTTCGTCTCGCGGGTCACGGCGCAGGGCGGTCCCGACTTCGTCGCACCCGCCGAGCGTATCGCGGTGTTCGACAATGACGGCACGTTGTGGGTGGAGCAGCCGATGTATGTCCAGCTCGCCTTCGTGCTCGACCGGGTCAAGGCGCTGGCGCCGCAGAACCCCGGCTGGAAGGCGAAACAGCCGTTCAAGGCGGTCCTCGGTGGCGACATGCGGGCATTGTTGGCATCCGGCGAACAGGGGCTGATGCAGCTCATCGGCGCCACCCATGCCGGCATGACCTCGGAGGCGTTTGCGAAGATCACCACGGACTGGCTGGCGACGGCGCGCCACCCGCGCTTCAAGCGCCCCTATACCGAGCTGGTCTACCAGCCGATGCTGGAATTGCTCGCCCATCTCCGCGCCAATGGCTTCAAGACCTATATCGTGTCGGGAGGCGGTGTGGAGTTCATGCGTCCGTGGACAGACAGGGTCTACGGCATTCCCCCCGAGCAGGTCATCGGCTCCTCGATCAAGACTCGCTTCGAGATGCGCGATGGCAGCCCGGAGATCTTTCGCCTGCCGCAGATCAACTTCATCGACGACACGGTCGGCAAGCCCGTGGGTATCAACCAGCATATCGGCCGCCGGCCAATTGCGGCGTTCGGGAACTCCGACGGGGATCTCGAAATGCTGCAATGGACCACGCTGTCGGGCGGGCCGCGCTTCGGCCTGATCGTCCACCACACCGATGCGGAGCGCGAATACGCCTATGACCGCAATTCCCATTTCGGCAAACTCGACAAGGCGCTTGACGCCGCGGCCGTGAACAAATGGACGGTGGTCGACATGAAGCGGGACTGGAGGAAGATCTTTCCGTTCGCGGAGTGAGGACGGCATTCGGCGGCCGCGCAGGGCAGGGAGCATGTCCCGAGGCGCCAAACGGGTGCAGGGTTTCCGTCTGGCTGCGCGCAATGTGAAAGGGGACATCTCATTCATTCTGACACGCCGTGAAAGCGCATTGCGCCGAGCGATCTGGGCTTTTTGCACGCGCGCCGGCGGAAGGCGTGCACACCCACAAGGGAGGCTCCAAATGCTCACGAAACACTTCACTTGCGTCATTTTTCTGCTTGCTGGGCTTGGATCGGTGCGGGGTGAGGCTCAGACGCAAGGCACCGAGCCTCGGCCGAACATCCCCCTGCAAAAGACGATCGGTGTAGCCACACCCACGGGGCCAGTTCCCTCGCTCGCCGTCATCAACTCGACAGGCGCAAAGCTGGAGGGAAACACCCTGACTTTGACGGGTGTTTCGGCGAATTCGATCGTTTTCGCTGATCGCCCCGTGCGCGCCGCCGGCCATGTCGCCACCAGGCAGTTCATCATGCAGTGGGACGAAGGAAAGGACAATTTCGCCAAGGATCCTCCGAACGCCACCATATCGGTCCTGGGCGGGGATGGTTCGAAGGTCAGTGACGCTGTGGTGACGTTGCGATCGCCGAAACTCGATGCGGGCAACCTGACCTTTGAGGTCTCAATCCTCGAGGGGAGCCTCACCGGGGCGAGCGGGCCGGCGGCGTTGTTCATCGACCGCTTCGGAGGCTTCGGCGGCGGCGGGTTCGGCGGCCGCCTCGGAGGCGGCGATTTTGGCGGGCGCGACTTGGGTGGCTTCGGCGGAGGCGATCGGTTTGGCGGCGATGCGCGACTGGGCGATGCGCGATTGGGTGACGATCGCGTCGGCTATGACCGCTGGGGCGCCTATGATCGAGCCCGGGTTGGCGGCGCCTACTGGCATGCGCCGGTCTACAATGGCGCCTGGTATGCCAGCGGGGCGGCCTTGGGCGCAGCCGCCGGAATCGCCGCGACGCGGCCCTATGGCTATGGCTACGGCTATGGTCAGTGCGGGTACTATCCCTATCCAGCCTGCTACTAGATCCCCCGTGATGCGCCGGGCCGGTGGGACAACCGCAAACTGCTCGGGGTCGTTCCCTTCGCGTCGAGGCGGTCCTCTGCGTGGATCGACCCGGGATGTCCTTGGATGCCGGCAAGGCAGGTGCGGGTCGCATCCAGCAGCCACGCTGCGTAGCAAGCTCTCACTTTGCCGCACGTGGACAGGAGAGACACGCTGGAGAGGCCCGCTCCGTCGAAGTCTCGTCTCCGCGTCTGATGTTTCATTCGGCCAATACAGAGGGCTAGAAAATGAGCGGCTCATTGAGAATTCTGGCGCTTGTGCTTGGCGCAGTCGTCGCTGGAGCATTTGGTGATGCCTCGGTCGCGCAGGAGCAGCATTTCCATCCCAAGGGGAACATGCCTTCGCGATTCACGATCGAAGCGCAGGAACAGCAGCGGCGGATATTGCCCCTTGCCGACAAGCAGGACTTCCAGGAAGCGAAGCGCGGCTTCATCGCCTCGCCGCCCTATCGCAAGATTATGAATGACAAGGGCGACGTGGCCTGGAACATTGATAACTGGAACTTCCTCCTGAACGGGAAGGACTTTGACAGCATCCATCCGTCACTGCAGCGCCAGGCCTTGCTCAACATGGAGTATGGCCTGTTTGAAGTTGTGCCTGGCATCTATCAGGTCCGTGGCTTCGACCTCGCCAACGTCTCCTTCATCCGAGGGAATACGGGCTGGATCGTGATCGACCCCCTGACGGTCAAGGAAACGTCACGGGCCGCGCTGAAATTCATCAACGAGAGGCTCGGCGAACGCCCTGTCGTGGCGGTGATCATCTCCCATTCCCACGGTGACCATTTCGGCGGGATCCGCGGTGTCGTGGACGATGCCGCTCTGGCCGCAGGGAAGGTCCAGATCCTTGCGCCCAAGGGCTTCATCAACGAGGCCATCTCCGAGAATCTCTACGCCGGCAACGCGATGACCCGCCGCAAGAGCTATACCTACGGCGACGTCCTGTCCCAGAGCCCCTACGGCCATGTGGATTCATCGATCGGCAAGGGTGTCGCCAGCGGGGATGTTGGCATCCTGCCCCCGACCCGGAGCATTGAGTTGCCCATCGAGGAACTGACCATCGACGGCGTGCGGATGGTCTTTCAGAACACACCCGGCACGGAAGCGCCGGCGGAGATGAACACCTGGTTTCCGGACCTCAAGGCATTCTGGGCCGCCGAGAACATCGTCGCCGGACAGCACAATGTCCTCACCTTGCGGGGCGCGCCGGTGCGCGATGCGCTCGCGTGGTCGCAATATATCAACGACGCGCTGTACCGGTTTGGCGATCAGGCGGAGGTGATGTTCGCATCGCATAGCTGGCCGCGATGGGGAAAGGCGCGGATTGGCGAGGTGATGCGCGGGCAACGCGACATGTATGCAAACCTGAACAACCAGGTCCTGCATCTGGCGAATTCCGGGGTGACGATCAACCAGATCCACAATGTCTATGAGCCGCCCAAAAGCCTGCTGCAGCAATGGTACGACCGCGGCTATCACGGCTCCTACCTGCATAACAGCCGAGCCGTGATCCAGCGTTACCTTGGATTCTGGGATCTGAACCCGGCAACACTCGTCCCGCTGTCGCCGGAAGACTCCGCGCCGCTTTACGTGGAGATGATGGGCGGCGCCTCAAAGGTGATGGCGAAGGGCCGCGAGCTCTACGACCAGGGCAAATACCGCCACGCAACCGAGATTATCAACAAGCTGGTCTACGCGGAACCGGGCAACCAGGACGCAAAGAACCTCCTCGCCGACACGTTCGAGCAGATGGGCTACCAGTTCGAGAGCCCGAGCCTGCGGAACAGCTTCCTGTCCGGCGCCAAGGAACTGCGCGATGGCGTCATCGCGGTGAAGGCGGCAAAGGCGGGCAGCCCCGACTTCGTACGCGGCACCACCACCGAGCTGTTCCTGAATTACCTCGGGGTCCAGATGGACAGCCGCAAGGCCGACGGCATGAAGTTCAAGATCAATATCTCGACGCCGGACAATGGCGAGCGGTTTGTGGTCGAGATGAGCAATGCGACGCTGACGACGATCGCCGGCTATCAGGCCGCGGATGCAGATCTGACGATCACGATCGACCGCCGCGAGCTGGAGGACGTGATGATCGGCACGGCGAAGCTGGCCGACAAGGTCTCGGCCGGAAGGGCCAGGATGGCAGGAAATCCCGCCGTGCTCGCGCAGCTCGGTTCGACAATGGTCAAGTTCGACAATTGGTTCGAAGTCCTGCCGGGCACGAAGAAGGAGACCGGAACTTCGCCAAGGCCCGAAATCCTGCAGGACGACGCGACCTATTACGAGGGGCCCTGACTAAACCAAGGAAGGGCTCAGTCATCCCGGAGCGCGAAAGCTCCTCGGTTTTCTTTTCGGACCTCTATTGCGGCGAGCCTTGTTGCTTGCGGCTGCGCCAAAGCCAGACGAGGAGCACGATCGCGCCGATGGCTGCCAGGACGAGCGGGAGCACCCTTATCCCAACATGACCCCATCGCGGGATGTAGGTCGCGATCCCGGACATATGCGTGCCGAAATAGAAGGCGCCGGCACCCCAGACGGCAACCCACAGCGCGCCGCCGAGCGCGTTGAAAAGCAGGAAGCGCCGCCAATCCATTCCGGTCGTRCCGGCGGCGATGCCATTGAGCTGCCGAAGGATGTTGACGAACCGCGCCGCGGCCACCGTCGCTGGACCATAACGTGCAAAGACCGCTTCGACGTGATTGAAGCGCTCAGGTGTCAATCCGATCCGCGATCCATGCTTGAGGATGACGGCTCGGCCGAAGGTCCGGCCGATCAGGTAGCCGACATTGTCGCCGAGGACAGCTCCCACCCAGGCGTTGAAGAGGACGGCGGACAAGGACAGCTCGCCGCGGGACGCGAGTACGCCGGCGAAGATCAGCGCGGATTCTCCCGGCAAAGGTGCCCCGAGCGACTCCAGAAACAGGATCACGAAGATGGCGACAGCGCCATATTCGTGAATATAGGGCTCGACGGCCGAAAACAGATGTTCCATTCCGCGCGTCGCCTCGCTGGATCATCGGAGCCGATATCGTATCCTGCCCGAAGACAGATCGGCACATCTGCGGTGATTATGGGCGGAGCGCCCGGCCTGTAAATCGACTGGTCGCGGCGGAAGGCTCCACGGTCGACCGGCGCGAAACCCTCCCATGGATCGTCGGTCGTCAGGCTGCCCGGAGCAGATGATTGCCTGGCCGGTCGCCGGGCCAGGACTGTTCGCAGTCCGGTCGCGGGGCCCTCTTCATCTTATTGTGGACGTTGAGTCATCGCGCGCAAGGTCTTCGGCGGACTCACGTTTTAGCCTGACCCGCGAGCGTGTGACTTGAGCCGCCGGCTGTCGCGGGCGCAAACCGGGCGGCCGGATCCCGCTCCCCGGCTCGGCGCCGTCTCGCGCTGCTATTTGAACGCCATCGGGGCGACAAAGAGTGCAGCGAGTGCCAGCACGACCCCGATACGCAGCCAGACAGCCCTGACGTGATGTCTCACAAGCATGCGACGCTCCCTCAGACACAACGACGGAACTCACGTAGCGAACCCGTCGCGGACCTGCATTCCGGTGACGGAGCCAGCCAAGCCTCTATCTCATCTTGAACCTGCCCCTGCGCGGCGCAAGCGGCGTTGAGGCTGCCGGGCTCCTGGCCGGGGTCACGACTTCGTCAACGGGCAACGCGGTCCCGCGGCTTGCGCGGGGGGCGACGAACTCTCCCGTCAGGAAACCGCCATCATCCACGAGCACAACGCGGGCATCATCCCGGCATGCGGCGCAGCCTCATCCCAGACTGCGGCGGGCCGCGGTTGGTTCGTTCGCGGATATCGGCCGCGCTGTCCACGGTCGCCRCGATGGGACGATCCGATCTTGGCTAGGACGGCCCGAAAGCGGCCCGAGCGCGGCCACCTTCCAGGCGCTGTCGTCCCACCATCACAGCAAGGGAGACGCGACCATGCCTGAGCTCTCGAACACCCTGATGGACCCATTGCAAAATTCTCTGACTGTCGCAGTCGAGACGAACAGGCTCGCCCTGGACGCCGCCCAGAAGCTTGGCGTGCTGCAGATGAGGATGCTGCGGAGCTGCATGGACCTGGGCTTCGCGCGGCTGAGCGCAGCCGCCGAGATCAAGGACGCGGATGGCCTCATGGCGTTCCAGGCCGGCCAGATCGAGGCCGCGATGAGCCTGTCCGAAAAGCTGATCGACGACAGCATGGCGCTCGCCGATCTCGGCGAGGGGATCATGGTGGAATGCGGCAGGCTGACCGAAGACGTCATCGGCCCATCATCGCAGCCGCTGTCCCTGCAGGGCAGAGTCTCGCGCAAGGCTGCGTGAGCAGGGTGCCCGATGCGCGATTTCGCATGCGGTGAGCCAAGGGCCGATTGTCATGAACTGCTCGATCGCGCCGGCTTCGAGCGGCCCGAAGGCTTCTTCTCGAGCCTGCTCTGGAGCGCGTGGCTCGCCTGGCGCAGGGCGTGATCATGTTCCGCCGCCGAAGGCGGCGCCAATCTAGGGCAGGGGTGCCGCCATGCTTCGGAGCCAGGTCTGCAGCGGACAGGTTCCGGCTCCCCGGAGGGCCGCAAGGGGCGGCCCATCGGCTCGCGATGGATCCCGGACCTCATCGCCACGTGCCGTCAGCGCGGCCCAACGATCCTCGTGAGGAAGGACCAGACACTGCTTTCCGCGTTCCGGATCGCCTCGGCCCGTAGATCATGAGCGCGGTTCCGGTAGAATTCCATGAGCTCCGGCGTGACCTGCAGCGGGGCCGCGGCAGGCCCCGCCTTCGTGGTTGCCGCAGTGCCGCAGAGGTCAGAAGGCTGGTGGACCGGCGGCGGGACAGGCTGCAGCCGGGGGATTTCGAGGGGGCAGTCTGTAGCCAGCGGGAGCGCAGGAGCCGAAGCGAGCATGGTAGCCTCCTGGAGTGGCGATGTCGGAGCGTGGTGAGGCGCGATGCTACGCATCCGACTGAAGCTGGCACATCGTCGGAACCAATGAGCCTGCTTGCTGCTCCGCCTGCCGCTGACCTCATCCGGGCGCGCTAGCATGAAACGGTCTGACACCGCATTGGATCTCGCGCCGCGCGTCGGATCCTGAGTGCTGGTGCAGGGTTTCGCCGAAACTGCGAACTTTCATTCCGCGCGCTGGAGCGACAGGAACGAGCGACGGAAGCGATGATTAACCTTGCGTCATATTACTTGGAAGAAAGCACAGGGATCGAGTATTTCGAGTCAATCCGGTTGCGTCATTCTTCAGTGTGGTGCAGCATTTTCCCACTGGCGACAATAACAGCAGGTACTCGCGGCAACTGACGGGCTGGGGATTGCACATGGCTGATCTCGACGGAGCCTCGGCCCAGGCGTTATCCGACACAATCGGTAGAATCTATGATTGTGCGCTCGACCCCCAACATTGGCCCGACACCTGCCGAAGCATTGCCGCCCTCTGCGAAAGCACGGCAGGTGGAATCTGCGTCCACGATCTCCGGCAGGTGCTGAACGACCAGCTCTTCGTCTTCGGGTATCCGCCGGAGTTCCTGGTGCAGCTCGGAACGCATTATGCGAAAAGTCCTATGGCCGCTGCCGATGTCGTCGCGAATCTCGGCGATGTCAGCGCGCTCTCGATGAATCACTCCGAACTGGTCGAGAGCAGGTTCTTCAGCGATGTGCTGAAGCCCTTCGGCGTGCAGGACATCATCTGGTTTCCGGCCCTGCGGACCGGTGGCCGCATGGCCTMGCTGCACGCCTCTCGCGGCGAAAAGATCGAGTATTATCAGAAGTTTGATATCGACCTCTTCAAGCTGCTCGCGCCGCATGTCTGCCGCGCGCTCGCCATCTCCGATGCGCTGGATATCAGGGTGCTGAAATCGGAGATGCTGGAACGGACGCTCGATGCGCTTGCTGCAGGTGTTTACCTCACCGCCCGCGATGGCCGCGTCGTCTATATGAATGCGGCCGCCGAGCGCCAGGTCAGAACCGGTGGCTCGATCCGGCTCGTGAACAACCGGCTTTCCCCCACGGATCCGGCGGCGCGCGCCAGCCTCTCGCGGGCCCTCGACCAGGCCGGGCGCGACGACATCGCGATTGACACGAACACGCATTCGCTGGCCCTGCCGGATGCCGGGGGCACCGGCTATGTCGCAACCTTCCTTCCAGTCGCGTCCGGGCAGCGCCGCAGCACGGTTGCCCCCTTTGCCGCATCCTGCGCCGTGTTCATGCAGGACCCTGCCCAGGCGCCGCTGATGCCGGGCGAGGCCTTTGCCAGGCTGCATGGGCTCACCGGTGGCGAACTGCGCGTGCTGCTGGCGCTGGCCGAGGGATTGGGCGGCAAGGAAGCGGCCGATATGTTGGGCATAAGCGAGCCGACCCTTCGCACCCATCTGCAGCATATCTTCGCCAAGACCGGCACCTCCCGACAGGGCAAGCTCCTGCAGTTGCTGCACAACTCGACGCCGCCGGTTCGTGCCTCGCAGGGGCCTGCTCTAAGAGCCTGAACACGTTCGGGCGGGCTTGTACGCCTCCTCGGCCCGCACTTCGGTGCGGGGACAGGAATATGAGCCCAATCCGCTCTCGGCCATGATCCGGTCGCTGGCCTCATCGGTTTCGATGATGCGGATGCGAAGCGTTTGCCTAGCATTGTGCATCGGTCCGAAACCGGGCCGGAGTTGGCAGCCTCCCACAGCTTCGGATGGTTGCTCCCTGCACGCAGKACGAGGAGAGACGTGATGGCTGCTTCGAGAGCCGCTGGCCCGATCACCGGAATTTGCCGTGTCTTTGCCGCATCTGTCCTGGGCGTCCACCTGGTGATGGTGCCGGGTGCAATGGCGCAGGGCGAGCCAGGGTTTGCCCGCGAATGCGCCGCGAAGGAGATCACGACCATCACCCTGATCGAGGATCATGGCGAGGCCGCGATCCTGCCGTCGGAGCGGCTGCATGACGCAGCTGAGACGCAGCTCCGCGCGCGCTCGGTCTGCTATGCCGGTCGCGTCGACGAAGCGCTCGCGCTCTATGACAGCATTCTCGCGCTGGGACCGATCACGACGGCAAAGCGCTAGAACTCCGCTCCTCATCCCGACTGCACCGAACCGGCGTATGGACGCCAACGCCGTAAGCCGAGTTGGGAATTCACGCTCTCGCTCCGCGCGGACGGTGGAGCGCGGCGCACGGACATTCTGTCTGGCCATGACCGTCTTGACCCTCGCCGGCCTTCCCTTGGTTCGCCGGGCCTATCGTGGCGTTGCCATCCGTCCGACGACGGCCAGGGCGAATTCCACGAGGTAGGCGTTGAGCGTCAGCGACGCCGTGCTGGCTGCGGCCACATCCTTGCTGGCGATGCCCTTGAGGATCTGCTGGTGGAGCCGCTTGCCGCGCGCGATCTCCTGCTGCTCGTCGCGCACATGCATGACCCAGAAGCGCCGCGACAGGGACTGCAGCGGCGTCATCAGGGCCGCGAGATAGGGATTATGCGCCGCCTCGATGATCAGCGCGTGAGTCTGCCCGACCGTTTCTGAATAGTCGTGCAGCGTGAATTCGCCATCAAGCACGGCCGCCAACTTTTCAATCGCGGCAATGTCCTTCTGCGTTGCGCGCGCGCAGGCAAGCTCCACCGCGAGCAGTTCGTTGGCGCGCCGCACCTCCAGGCCGCTGAGCTGATCCTCGATCGAGATGCCGGGGATTTCGATGCCTTTGTTGGGGTGGATCCGCACCATGTAGCTGAGGGCGAGGCGCTGGATCGCCTCCCGCACCGGCGTCCGGCCGAGCCCGGTCAACTCCATCAGATGACGTTCCGAGACCATCGAGCCGGGCTTCAATTCGCCCCGGACGATCAGGCGTTGCAGCACGGCGACGGCTTCTTCCGACTGGTTCATCTCACCCTTCCGCGCCGTGCTGTGTCGCTGCGCAGATCCGCAGCGGCGTTCGATTCCGCCTACCTCATCCGCGCCGGCTTTCCAAACCATTATTCATCCGATATATCGGTCGCATATTATCGATGTTCAATGTCGTCGCCGGAGGAATGATCCTTGAAATACGCCCCCCATCTCGAGCCCAGTCCCTTGCCGTTTTCGCCATTCAAGAGCTGCACGGTGCCGCGGCCGATCGGCTGGCTGTCGAGCGTCAGCGCAGCCGGCGTCGAGAACATCGCGCCCTACAGCCAGTGGCAGAACCTCACCTTCGACCCGCCGATGGTGATGTTCTCAGCGAACCAGTATCCAGACGGTCGCCGCAAGGACACGGTCCTCAATGCCGAGGAGACGGGCTGGTTCGTCTGGAACATGGCGACCTTCGACCTGCGCGAGGCCGTGAACATCAGCGCGATGGCCTTGCCCGCGCATGAGAGCGAATTCGATCGCCTGAACGTCACCCGGGAATACGCCGATAACGCCCGCATTCCGATGGTCAGGGAAAGCCCGGTCAAGTTCGAGTGCAGATATGTCAGCACTCACCGGATCAAAGGCAATTCTCCCGTCGGCTCCATCGATATCGTCTTCGCCCAGGTCGAGAAGATCCATATCGATGACGCCGTCATCTTGCCGAGTGGAAAGCTCGACATCGAGAAGATCAAGCCGATCGCTCGCCTCGGCTATTTTGACTACACGGTGGTCAAGGACATCTTCGAGATGCGGGTTCCGGGCGCGGACGGAGACGCGCGGCAAGGGCTGGAAGGGCGCTCCACCTTGCGCTGACGGTTTCACCGATTTTTGAACCGAAGAACCAAGCAATAAGAGGGGAATTCCATGTCAACGGCCGAGCTATCCCTGGCGGATCGCGCCCCGACTTCACGTCGCATCAAGGATCTGATCGCAGTCAATTTCGGAAATACGCTGGAATGGTTCGATTGGGCGATCTATACGATCTTCGCTCCCTATTTCGCGCTTCAGTTCTTTCCGTCGAACGATAAATCGGCCGCGTTGCTGGCGGCTCTGGCCGTATTCGCGGCCGGTTTCCTGACCAGGCCGCTGGGTGGCCTGATCTTCGGGCTCTACGCCGACCGCGTCGGCCGCAAGCGCAGCCTGACGCTCGCCATGCTGGTGACGGCCGGCGGCAGCGTGGTCATCGCCTGCGCCCCGACTTATGCCTCGGCCGGCCTGTTTGCCTCCGTCGTCCTGCTGGTTGCACGCCTCGCCCAGGGCATCGCCCATGGCGGCGAGATGGGCACATCGGTGACCTATCTCGTCGAGCGCGCACCGTCGCACCGGCGCGCGCTCTATGGCAGCACGTCGTGGATGAGCGTCGTGCTCGGCACGATGATCGCGACCTGCACTGGTCTCCTGCTCAATGCCAATCTCGAACGGGCGGCCCTGGAAAGCTGGGGCTGGCGCATCCCCTTCGCGATGGGGGGGCTGCTCGGGCTCTACGGCCTGTACCTCAGGCGCAAGCTCACGGAAACGGCCAGCTTCGAGAAGAAGCAGAAGCAGGCCGCCAAGACGACGGGCCTAGCCCCGCTTGCACGGAACTGGCGCGGCGTCGCCGTGGTCTTCGGCCTCTCCGCCGGCGGCTCGATCATGTTCTACACCTGGCTGATCTACAGCCCGACCTTCGCCCAGATCAGCCGTGGCCTCGATGCAAAGTCGGCACTGACGGCGAGCCTCATCGCGCAAGCGGTCTTCTTCGCCGCGATCCCGCTGGTCGGCTGGCTCGCCGACCGGTTCGGACGGCGGCCMTTCATCATCCTGTTCGGGCTTGGCTTCATCGCCCTGACCTTCACCCTGGACGGCATGATCACCAACCAGTTCAGCGGACTGCTCTCGGCGATGATCGCGGCGCTGCTGATCCTGGCCTGCCTGTTCGGGGTGAACACGGCGGTCTGGGCCGAGGTGTTTCCCACCGAGATCCGGGCGACCGGGGTGAGCGGGCCGCTCTCATTGGCGACCGCGATCTTCGGCGGCACCGCGCCCTATGTGAACACCTATCTCGCCCAGCAGGGCCAGCATTCGCTGTTCCTCGTCTATCTCATGGTCGTGTCCGCGATCACCTTGCTGACCGGCTTCCTGATCCCGGAAACCCGGCATCTCGATCTGGACCGGCCGGACACCGGACGCCTGGCCAACAGCCCGCGAGAATGATTCCGGGGATATCGGCCCTGGCCGGAAGCTCAAGGTGAACAAGAGGAGGGCCGCCGATCGCGCGGCCCTCTGCACCGTCTCCGACCAAGCCATCCCGGCCTCCGACAGGCTGTTGCTCACTCCCAACTCAGGAGGCGGGGGCAGGGCGGCCCGACCGAAAGCCCGGCGCCGCCCGGCTTGGTGATGCCCGCCTTGGCCCGCTGCTCAGGCCGACAGCGTCAACGGAGCCAGCCGCCTGATGAAGTCGGCCTGCGAGCGGCTGCCGGTTTTCGCGAGCACTGCCTTGACCTGGCCGCGAACCGTCTCCCGGCCGACCCCGCGCGACAGTGCGAGCTGCTCGACCGTGCTGCCCTCCAGGAGCCCGCCGGCGATGGCTGCCTCCRCCCGGGTCAGATCGTAGAGCTCACACAGCAGCGAGGCTTCGATCCGCAGGCTTCGGGCCGTTGTCGTGATGACGAGCAGGGCCTGGGCGCGCGAGAAGATATCCCGCGCCTGGCGGCGAACCGGCAGCACATGGACGATGAACGCGGGGCGATCCCCCCGGCAGGGCACCGGGATCGAGCGGGTATCGCCAACCCGGTCCTGCCCGAGATCGGCCAGCGCCTTTTGCAGCAGCGCGTTCGCACGGGGATCCTCAAGCGCGATCTTGTCCCTTGCCCTGACGACGATCTGCCCGATCAGCGCCTCGAAGCCCGGATTGGCCGCGCAGAGCGCGCCGCCGGTGCCGACCAGGGCAGCCGGAGAACCGGCCTTCTCGAAGGAATCGAGGCTGACCTGAGCGCGTTGCATCTGCAGCTTCGAGGCCAGAACCGCGGCCCGCGCGAGGTGCGGGCGGACGCTGTCGAGYAGTTCTGTCTCGCGACGGGAGACCGGACCCAGCTCGAATTTGCGCTCCAGTGTGAAGACGATGGTCTCGCCCGAGGACGAACGCACATTCGTTGCCGTGCCCCAGCCATAGCCCTCGGGCCGCAGGAAATCGCGGTAGAGCGCGGTCTCGGCCAGCTCGTCTTCTGTGAAGAGGTCGTGATCGGTCACGAACCCGGTCCCGCCATGCGCCAGAAGACCGGCCATGCGGGCGTTCCGGTCCATCCAGCCCTGATCCAGGAAGCGCTGGAAGACCGGCGAAAACTCCCTCGACGCGACCCAGTTCGTGCCCTGTCGGGAATGCACGAAGAGTAGCCCCCCGGTACAGCCGGCGATCTCCGCCAACCGCGCGATCGCCGTCGGCCAGACCTCCGGAACGGCGGCGGCCTCGTAGAGCATGGCGACCGCATCCCCAAATTCGTTCGCATCCAGCATCGCCGCCCATCCCCCCGTCAACGAGAGTGTAACAGTGYGGGCCATTCCTCAATCGTCTTGGCCGAGACCTGTTGTGGACGCAGATGATGGTCAGACAGATCGCGGCCCGACAGGACGAAACCTTGGCAGGGAAGACCCATAATTTGGTCGCGAGAGCGGTTCTCACCTTATTGTGGACGTTGAGATATCGCGCGTAAGGGACTCTGCTGATTCAGGTATTCGCATGGCCGCCGGACATGCCTGCAGGTTCGCGGGCAGAACGCTTGCGGCTGACCTTGCGAGGCTGGTGGGCAAGCGCTGTCGGCACTTGGCCGAGAATAGCAATTTATTGGCGTGAAGGCGCAAATTGCAGCGCGAAGCGCTGTGTTAGCGCAGCTTCGACAATGAAAATTTACGCTGCGGTCTGTCCGATTTCGCCTGCGCGGATGATCGCGTCCTCAGCCCAAACGATGGACGCGACGATGTTCAACGAGTTTTCCCGTCGGTCGAAGGCGACCAAGATTGCTGGCCGGCTGGAAGCCTTCATCAGCATGCTCCACTCCGCCGCTGAAATCAGCGCCGCGTCTGGTCATGGCGATGCCCGCCGCATGTTCGACAACACGCTGGCATTCTACGCCGCTGTCTGGGCCGCGGCGGATGCCTTTGGGCAATTGCTTCGCGCATCGCCCCAAGAGACTGCGGAAGCCGTGCGGCTGCATATTGGGCGCGTCGCCGATGCCGGCGAGACGTTCGAGCTGATGAAGATGGCCTTCTCGCTGCCGGAGCTTGCCCCGGTTGTTCAGGCCACTGGCTTTGCGATATTCACGAGCCCTTCCGCCMCGGTTGGCGGTATGGTTTCGCATCGGCTGATCCCGCTCGCCGAGCTGATCGCCAATTTCAAGGGGCGCCCTCGTCTCTCCAGTTGATCCGGTGCCCGGGAACGACGGCACGGCAGGAGGGATCGGAACCTCGGCACCAGGCTGTTCATTCTCGGGGCCACGGCACCGGTGGCGGAACGGGAACTCGATGGCTCGCGGGAACCGCTCCAGCGCGCGCAATCCACTCGGGGGCCAAAGGCGCAGGCGCTACCGCAAGTCGTCTCGCGGTGACGTCCACTAGCCTGCTGGCAGGTGCTGGCAGTATTCGAGGAGAGCGACCGTGAGCACCCCGAGTGTCGCAGACATCACGTAGGACGACTTCAAGACGAGCGGGCCCTTATCGCCCCGAAGCGCGTAGACCACCGCCCCTGCCGCAAGGACGTATGGCACGAGAATGGGCAGGGGCGCGTCGATCAGCCCATAGGCGAACCACAGGAACGGGTAGATCAGGCCAATCAGCAATTGGACGGCCAGCGCGAGCCCTCGCGATCGAATGAGGACGACCAGCCAGGCAGCGGCCAGGATCAAGGCAGGAAGTTCTACCGAGGGATGCATGACGAATCCTGGATGAGCGCGGCGCGAGGCCAGTGCGAACCACGGGGGCTTCATCGTTACAGCAGTGGAACAGGCCCTCACTTTCTCCTCGGTTACTTGGAGTTGTCGAGACTATGGAGCGGCCGGCGGCCATGGCCCGTTCGTTCGTCGATATCGGGCATGCTGCCGCGCGCGCCCACCTATTCGACMCGGGCCCAGCTGCGGTCGGGGTCGTAGCGCAGCAGGCGTTCCGCCATCGCGCTGGTCTTCGGGCCGAGATTTTTCTGCAGTACGACCCCGTTATGTCCACAGATGAAGGTCATGACGCCGGTCTTGCCCCATTCGGCTGGCCAGGCCACGAGGCCGAAGCCAGCGATCATGTTGCCGTTGACGACATAGGAATGCGCGCCGCCGGGTGCCCAGGGTCCTTGTGCCTTGAGGATTCGAAAGCGATAGCCGGCATAGGTCCGGTTTCCGCGATCCAGCAGGGCCTCGCTCAGGGCGCCCTCGAGTGGGCTGACATCGGCCTGCCCGGTTCTCGGCCAGTACAGCCCGTTCTGCGTGCCGGGCGTCGAGATCAGGTTCTGGGCATATGCGCGCACCTGGTCGCCATCATGGTCCGTGCGGAAATACTCGCGCTGGGCGCCGATATAGGCTTGGCAGGCCTCGATGGCGCGCAGTTCGTTCTCGCCGATGGTGCGGTTGAGGATCTCGTCCCGACCGGCCGCGACATCGAACATCCAGGCCTCGCCGCGCCGCACGATCGGGATTGGGAACTCGAATTTTCGCTTCCCTAGCGTCAAGATCCGAGCGGCGTCGCCGCGCGGTGTCAGCGTGACGGATTCCGCCGCAGCTTCGTTGAACCGGTCGAGTCGCTCGCGGTCCAGCGTGGCATCGCCCGTGCTCAGCACGTCGCGGGCCCCCGGCCCGAAGATCCGATCGAGCACGCCAGGCTCGCGCGCCCGCGCCGCCTCGACCAGCGCAGCGGACGCCGCATCGGGTGAGGGGAAGCTCTGCTGGGCTGCGGCAGGGCCCGCCATCATCAGGACAGCGAGCGAGACCGGGACTGAAAACCGAGCGTGATGTGCCATGATCATGTCCCCCAATCAGCGCCGTCCACCGCGACCGCCACCACCGCCCCCGCGGCCACCGCCGCCGCCGATATGTCCACCGCCGCCACGGCCGCCGCCGCCGATGTGAGCGCCGCCGCCGCGACCTCCGCCGCCGATCTGTCCGCCTCCGCCTCCGCCGCCGCGGCCCGCCGGCATGCTGATCTGCCCACGGCTGGCTGCGCCGCGATTGCCATAGGCCGCCGCGCCTCGGCCGGCATCGATGCCGTCAAAGGCGGTCCGGCTTGGTGTCGGGCGAGGTCTCGCGCCCTGCGGCGCCGCTGGTCGCGCCTGTGCCGTCGGAGGCCGTGCCGAGGGCCGCTCGGGGCCCGACGGTCGCGTCGCGGGTCGGCCTGCGTCGGCCTGCGGTCGCCCCTGTCCGGCCCCGCCCTGGGGGCGATCCTGGCCGGGCCGCGCATCGGGACGGGCGGGTTGCTGGGACGGACGCTGGCCGATCATCCCAGCCGCCGCGCCGCCGATCGCGCCTGCCGCCGCACCGCCCAATGCTCCACCGACGCTGCCCGGGCCTCCTGGGCCACCGATGCCGCCAACGCCGCCTGGGCCCCCTGGACCGCCGACGCCACCGATGCCGCCGGACCCTCCGGGACCACCAACGCCGCCAGCCGGCCCGGGGCCGCCAATGCCGCCAACGCCACCCGGGGCGCCTGGCCGGCCAACGCCGCCTGGGCCTCCCGGTCCGCCAACACCGCCTGGGCGGCCTGGGCCGCCGGGGCGGGCGAGGCCGGGCTTGGAGCCCTGCCCGGGCCGATACCGGTCAGGGTCGGGCCGCCACGGCTTGGTGTTGCCGATGTTGTTSCCGCTGCCGATGGTGTTGCCGCCGCCGATATTGATCTCGTTGCCGATATTGATGTTTCCGCGCCCGGGTGCGCCGGGATAGCCGGGCCGGTAGCCGGGATAACCCGGCCAGCGCGGCGGATAGACCGCGCCGGTGCCCCAGTTCCACGGGTTGTTGTACATCACGGCGCCGACGGCGATGGCCGTCCCGAAGGTCAGGAGCGCGCCCGGGACGGCGGAGGCGACCGGCTCGTAGACGACGCCGGGGTCGTAACTCGGAACATAGATCACCTCCGGTTCCGCCGGCTCGATATAGATGACGTTGCTGGATCCCTCGGTCTTCTGGACGACGGTCTGTTGCGGCGTCGACTTCAGGGCTCCACCCTTTGCCGCCTGGGCTCGGAGATCCTGGATGACGGCCGCGACATCCGTCGGCTGGTAGACGAAGGCGTCGCCGAGATCGCTCGTCCAGTCGAGGTTCTCGTTCATCTGCTTGATCAGGTCGGGAAACCGGATCAGCGCCTTGACGCTGGCATCCCAGTTCATGGCGTCGGCTGCCGTGAAGTCGGCCTTCTCGACGGCCGCCTTGTTGCGCTCGATCCAGCGCGCCGCCTGCACGATATCGAGCGGATAGGCCGAGGCCGGCAACAACTGGGCGAGCAGCGGGTCGGKGTAGAGCGCGATCGGCTTCACCAGCGGCTCGATCTCCGCACGGGTGAAGACCGTGTCCGCTGCCTGCGCCGGTGCAGCCTGTGGCGCTGGTGCGGCCTGCTGGGCGAATGCGGCGCCGAGGCCCGGGAGAAAGACGCTGGCCGGAGCCAGCGCCAGCGCCATTGCGGATAGGGCGATCATTCCGTGTCGCATGCCGTCCTCGCGCTCAAATGTCTGCAACCAAGCCGGTCCATCACCATCCGGCCCCTATCTGAAACGACCCACATTCACGATCTGGACGCGCCGATTGGCTGCTGCGTCCGGGTTCTTCCGGTTCTGCAACTGCTCTTCACCGAGACCGACCGAGACAATCCTGGCGGGGGCGATGCCGAATGTGGTGACCAGCGCGTCGCGAACCGCATCGGCCCGCTTCTGGCTCAGCGTCAGGTTGGACTTGCGGTCGCCGACCGCGTCGGTGTGGCCGACGATGAGGAACTTGTATTCCCGCAAGGTCGGGTGGAGCAGGGAGTCGGCAATCACGCCGACCGTGCGGAACGATGCAGGGCGGATCACCGCCGAGCCGGTCCGGAACTGGATCTCGACGGTGAACTGCGAGAGATTGTCCAGTTCCTGCGAGAGCGGCTCGCGCAGCGAGGCATCCGGTCCGCGGTTGGCGGCGACGCTGTCCACGGCCTGGCGGCGGAGCGCGGCGACGTCGATGGATTTCGACTGGTCGAGGACGTTCAGCGTCTCGATCAGCTGCGTATCGTTGAGTCGCTCCTGGGCCTGCACGATTGCGGTTGCGGGGGCGAGGGCGATTGCGGCGGAGAAGACGAGGGCGATGGGCTTCATGGGGTGCGCTGTGCCTTCAGTTCCAACCGGCATCGACGATGACCTGCTTGCAGCCGCTGCTGACGACCTTCGACGCGGTCAGCAGGCACTGCAGCCTGTAGCCGTCATGGGGCTGCACGCCGCTGCAATATTGACCAAGGTCGCGCTCGCAGACCTTAACTGCGGCAGCCTGGGCATTGGCCCGCTTCGCGAGCGACTGGAAGACCTCGGCCGACGCGGCCTTGCAGCCCGCCGATAGCCGCGCCTGGTTCCGATCAAGGCACGTTTTGACGGCGCCGCCGCCAAGCGAAACCTTCGAGCAAAGCTTGTCGATGTCCGAACCACAGGACTTCGCCAGCCGGTCATAGGCTTCGGCAAAAGTAAGCGTCTGGGCCGAAACGGCCAGTGGGATCACCATGGAGGTTAGCAGACAGGCTGCGGCGAGGGCTCTGCGTAGACTCACGATCGTCTCCCTGTTTTCGGTCGGTGTAAGCGCGCCCGAATATGCGATTTCAAAGGAAGCCGGCGATCTTGCTATGGGCAAACGCCAGGAGCGATGAGTTGATCGATCAGGGTGCGCACAAAGACATCTGGGCCGCCGGCACCAGAACATGTCGGCAGCTTGCGGGATTCGTCTTGATGGGACCGGTCGGGACAAGAGGCCAAGCCACTGGTGTCGAAGCTCGGTCTCCAATCTGTGCGCCCGGATGAAGGGAAAAGCAGCCCGGCGCATCGGCCGGGCTGTTTGCAGATCAGAGTGCCCGGCTCAGAACTTGTAGTTCACGCCGACGCGCAGGAGTCCGGCGCCGCCGCCGCCATTGCTGACCGCGGTATAGGTTCCGGC
>NZ_JBFTLD010000102.1:0-20976 GCF_056396265.1 Allobosea sp. 05T422_2
TTCGACCGAGATTTCCGAGCGCCATCGCCACCGCTACGAGGTCAACATGGGCTATCGCGAGCGGCTTGAGGCAAATGGCCTGAAGTTCTGCGGTGTTTCGCCAGACGGGCTTCTGCCCGAGACGGTCGAATATCCCGACCATCCCTGGTTCATCGGCGTGCAGTATCATCCCGAGCTGAAGTCGCGGCCATTCGAGCCTCACCCGCTTTTCSCCAGCTTCGTCGAGGCGGCGGTGGTGCAGAGCCGCCTGGTCTGATCCGAACCGGGCGGCGCGAGCTGCCCGCCTGATCAAGTGCCTGGATACCTCCGACAAGCCGCTGGTGCAGCCGCGCTGGCGGCTTATAGTCGCGTTGCGACTCGGGGGGAGCGATATGGCTGTCTCGATGGCCGGTTTGCCGGCTTTTTTGCTGTATTTCGTGATCGGATCGGCGCTGATCACGGGTTTCGCTCTCATCTATATGCGATTGACCGCGCATGACGAAATCGCACTGATCCGGGCAGGCAATCTCTCCGCTGCGATAGCACTAGGCGGCAATCTCGCCGGCTTCTCGATCCCGCTCGAAAGGGCGATCGCTCAGGCGAGCAGCATTGCGGACTGCGTGCTCTGGGCGCTTGCCGCGATGCTGATCCAGTTCGCGGCCTATGGGCTCGCCCGCGTCCTGATCCCTGACCTCTCGAAGAAGATCCAGGAGGATCGCCTCCCGTCCGCCGCAATGCTGGCGGTGATCGCGGTGATCAGCGGCACGCTGGCGGCCGCCAGCATGACGGTTTGAGGGGAGGCGGTCATGAAACGCTCCTCGCAGATCGGATTGGCCGCAGTGGGGGTGGTGCTGGTCGCGATAGCGTGGCCGCGCTCGGAAGACGATGTGGAGGATACCCTCGTTTATAACTCGCTCGCCGATTGTCGCGCCGCCGGGCAGATGTCCGGCAGCCAATGTGAGCAGCGCTTCAACGAAGCCTCCGCAAATCAACTCCGCGACGCGAAGAAGTTCACCAGCCCCAGCGCATGCGAAGCCGAGTATGGCTCCGGCTCCTGTCAGAGCGCGGTTTGGAACGGCGCGCAGGTCGTTGTTCCGGCGCTTGCCGGAATCATGCTGGCGCGCAGCTTCGCGCAGAGCGGTGGTGGTGCAGCCCGGCCGCTCCTGCCGCCGACGCGTCAGGCCTGCCCGCCTGGCAGTGTGGCCGAGGAATGTCAGCAGGCCCGGTCCTCGTCGTCATCGTCCTCCGGAGGGGGAGGCGGCCGAGTCGGGAGTTCACGCGCCTATTCGACAACCGCGGGACAGGCGCTGGTCGCGCGCAATGTCTCGTCGACCGGGGTCGCCAGCATGCCAAGCGCTGCCTCTCGCGGCGGTTTCGGCTCGACCTCCCGCTCCTACAGTTCCTCTTCGTCGTCCTGAGATGCGGCGGGTTGAACTCTCACCTCGTCGGAATTGGCAGGCTCAGGTCGAGCGTCTGGGCTTCGCTTTCCACACGCTCGACGGCGAGACCTATTGGGACGAGAGCGCTGCCTACGCCTTTACGCTCGAGGAGATCGAGCGCGATATCGAAGCGCCGACAGGCGAGATCGAACAGCTTTGTTTCGCTTTCGTCGAACGCGCGATCGCCGACGAGGAGATCCTGACCCGGCTCGCAATTCCGCCGCCGCATTGGCCACTGATCCGCGACAGCTGGCAGCGCGGCGATCGCAACCTCTATGGCCGGCTCGATCTTGCCTATGACGGCAGCGGGCCGGCCAAGCTGCTGGAATATAATGCGGATACGCCCACCGCACTGTTCGAATCGAGCGTCGTTCAATGGGACTGGCTTGAGCAAGCCATGGCACGGGGTGCCCTCCCGCCGGATAGCGATCAGTTCAACTCGCTGCACGAACGACTGATCGCGGCCTTTGCTGCCCTGCGCGAGCCATCGCCCTATCGACTGCATCTGACTTGCGTCCAGAACAGCAATGAAGACAAGGGCACCGTCGACTATCTCAAGGATTGTGCTGTGCAGGCCGGCCTCGACGCGCGTTTCACCTTCATCGAGGAGATCGGACTGCTTCCCGACGGACGGTTCTGCGACGGAGCCAATCTGCCGATCGAGACACTGTTCAAGCTCTATCCCTGGGAGTGGCTCTTCCGAGAGAGCTACGCGGATGCTCTGGCCGGCTCGCGCTGCCAGTTCATCGAGCCGCCCTGGAAGGCCCTTCTCTCCAACAAGGGCCTGCTTGCCTGCCTCTGGCAGATGGAGCCCGGCCACCCGAATCTGCTGCCCGCCTTCTTCGAGGGCGATCCGCGTTGCGCGGAGCTCAATCCCCGCTATGTCCGCAAGCCTCTCTATTCGCGCGAGGGCGCCAACATCACGCTGGTCGAACGCGGAACGGTGCTGGACAGCGATGACGGTCCCTATGGGGCGGAGGGTTTCATCCTTCAGGATGCTGCAGCGCTCGCCTCCTTCGCCGGGTATCATGCCGTGCTGGGTTCATGGCTCGTCGCCTCGCAGCCTTGCGGGCTGTGCATCCGGGAGGATGTGACGCCGATCACCAAGAATACGTCGCGCTTCGTGCCGCATTACATCGAGCCGTGACCGCTTCGGCAAAGCTTGCTACAGCCGGCGCCTGAGACCGCAACGCGCGGCCTGAGCAACGGCGATTCGCGACATGTCCCAGCCCAATCGGCCACGTGGCCTCGATCATCTCGTCATCGGCGTGCGTGACCTCGATGCTGCCGGCCAACTCTATGCGAAGATGGGCTTCAGGGTTGGAGCCCGCAATCGACATCCCTGGGGCACGGAGAACCGCATCGTCCAGTTTCCGGGGGCCTTCCTGGAGCTGATCACGATCGGCGACTCCGGGGCCATTCCACCCCATGCCCATCGGCGCTTTTCCTTCGGAGCCTTCGTCCGCGATCAGCTCGCCCGGGCAGAAGGCCTGTCGATGCTGGTTCTCGAAAGTCGCGATGCGAAGGCGGATGCGCAGATTTTCGAAGCAGCCGGCCTCGGCGACTACGAGCCGTTTTTCTTTGAGCGTCAGGCGCGCAGTCCTGATGGCAACGAGGTCCGCGTCGCCTTTTCGCTGGCCTTTGCCCGCAACGCATCGGCGCCCGCTTGCGGTTTCTTCGTCTGCCAGCAGCACGAGCCGCAGAATTTCTGGAATCCGGCCTTCCAGCAGCATCAGAACGGCGTACAGGCATTGGCCTCTGCCGTCATGGTCGCGGAGAACCCGACCGACCACCACGTTTTCCTTTCGGCCTTCACTGGCGAGCGCAGTCTGAAATCCAATTCGCTCGGCATCAGCGCTGCCCTTCCGCGCGGCCGCGTCGATATTCTGACGCCGCATGCCGCCTACCAGCTCTTCGGCGTCGAGGAGGGGAGAAAGGATCCGCATTTCGCCGGATTCGCGGTCGCGGTGAAGGATCTCGATGGGGTGCGTGGGGTTCTGGACGCGGCTGAGGTCGAGTGGCGACAGATCGGTGGTTGCATCGTCGTGCCGGCCAGCACCGCCATGGGTTGCATGGTTGCGTTCGAGGCGAACTGAAGCGCAGGATCGCGCACAGAATCACTTAGGGGATGACGATGCTMGGCCAAGCTTTGGCGCGACTGCCGGATTTTGCACTTTTCTTTTCAGCGTCGCTTGGGCTCGTCGCCGTTTATCTGCTGATCTACACCCTGGCGACCTCGCATAATGAATTCGGCCTGATCCGCCGCAACAACGTTGCTGCGGCACTCTCGCTGGGGCTGAGTCTCACGGGTTTTGCTCTGCCGCTGTCGAGCGCCGTGGTCCATGCAACGACGATCATCGACCTCGTGGTCTGGGGCATTGTCGCCCTCGTGGTGCAATTGCTGGTCTATTTCCTGGTCAGGCTCGTGCTGCCCAACCTGTCAGCGCGGATCGCTGCCGGTGAGCTGGCCGCCGCACTGTTCCTGGGTGCCGCCTCGCTTGCGGCCGGCGTCATCAACGCGGCGACGATGACTTTCTAGCATATCAGACCGGATTTTATATCCAGTCCGATGGGCTAGCCCTCCTTGATTGCATCGGCTCACCCGAAAACCGCAATCCACTTTTCGGGCCGATGCTTTAGAGCTGGTTGGCGAGCTTGCTCCCGGCGCGGACAAAGCGCGTTGGGTCGATG
The DNA here is from genome assembly GCF_056396265.1 of Allobosea sp. 05T422_2. NCBI lineage: Bacteria > Pseudomonadati > Pseudomonadota > Alphaproteobacteria > Hyphomicrobiales > Alloboseaceae > Allobosea > Allobosea sp. 05T422_2. Next base: position 4,110 of record NZ_JBFTLD010000102.1, read on the forward strand.
GGCTCGCCCTCGATCCGGGTTTCGTAATGCAGATGTGGGCCGGTCGAGCGCCCGGTCGTGCCGACCTTGCCGACCACGGTCCCGCTCGTCACCATTTGTCCGGCCGAAACGCTGATGGCAGACATGTGAGCATAGCGCGTGGTGATGCCGCCCGCATGCTCGATCTCGACCATGTTTCCGTAGCCGCCGGTATATTCAGCTGAGACAACCTTGCCGGGCGCGGTGGCGCGGATCGGCGTGCCGGTTTCGGCGCGGAAGTCGATGCCGGTATGCATCGCCGGGCTGCGGGTGAACGGGTCGACGCGATAGCCATAGTTCGAGGTCATGTCGACTTCGCCCTGCATCGGCTTGCGAAGGGGCAATTGCTCGACAAGACCGCGCAGCCGGTAGACCGCCGATATGCGCGGTTGCAGGGCGCTCAATGTGGCCTCGAAGGGACCGGCGGACGCATCGACCTTGAAGGGGACGAAGGGGCCGCCGACACCCTTGGCGATCGTCGTCGTGGCGGCAAGCTTGTCGGTGTCGAGCCCGGTCTCCGCCAGCGCCCCGCGCAGTGTTTTCTGAGATTCGGCGAGCGACTGTTCCATATGGCGTAGCGCGGCGAGTTGCGCCGTCGCGGTCTCCGACAGCGACTGGTCAAGCCTGGTGAGCGATTCTGCGACGCGTTGCGCGGGTGCTTGCGGAGCTTCCTCCGCCTCGCCCGATTGCCAGGGGACGCTCTTGTGCTCTTCCGAGCTGCGGAGCCCGGGAGCGTCGGGAGCGGGCATCGGCTTGCTTGAGGTGATCGGCGCGAAGCTTGAGACGCTGGAGGCGCGGATCGGTTCCTCCGCCTTGATCAGGCGTGAACGCAGTGGAACCTTTGCAGGCGATGCAATGCCGCCGGCCTGCAGAGTTTCGGTGACGGCAGCGACCAGGGCCTGCTTGCTCTCCAGCTCGGCCTGACGCGTGGCCAGTTCGTCGACACGAGCCTCGACGCCATCCTGATCGAGCAGGGCGCGGCTGGCGAGCCGGTCGATATCGGCGCGCAACGCCGCGATCCTGTCTTCATAGGCATATTGCCGGGTGGTTTCGCGGGCGATCAGCCGCGCCGCGATATCGTCCTTGCTGAGGATGTACCAGCCGGTCACACCGCCCCAGGCGGTCGTAAGGGCCAGAAGCGAGAGGCCCGCGAAGGCCGTCGAACGGCGGATCGTGTAGCTCTTGTGTGAGGCCAGTCCCGTGACGGGAAGGGCCGGGCCAGGCGAGGCGGGATGAGTCATACGCAAAACCGGATGTAACGCTGCCGATGATGCGAGTAGACCTTGTTAGGGTTAATCCTTTGCAAATCGCCAGCGCCGGCTCAGCATTCTGCGGCGAGTGTCACATCTCCCGAACGGCCGCCAGCACCTCTTCGGCATGGCCGGCGACCTTTACCTTGGGCCAGATCCGCACGATGCGGCCGTCCTGGTCGATCAGAAAGGTGGTTCGCTCCACCCCCATATACTTGCGGCCATACATGCTCTTCTCGACCCAGATGCCGTAGTTCTCGAGCACCGCGCGGGCTTCATCTGCGACAAGCGGGAAGGTGAGGGCATATTTCTGCTTGAAGCGATCGTGACGCTTGATCGGATCGGGAGAGATCCCGACGATATCGGCCCCAGCTGCGGCAAACTCCGCATGCAAGCCATTGAAGGCAATGGCTTGCTTTGTGCAGCTCTCGGTATCGTCCTTTGGATAGGCATAGAGTACGATCTTGCGTCCCCTAAGGTCCGCGAGCGAGATCGTGCCTGCGCCATCCCTTGGCAATGTGAATTCGGGTGCGAGATCGCCCACCTGCAAGCCCATGAATTGCCTTCCTTTCGTCGCGATCGCGCTGCAAGGAGCGCACGGAATCGATGGGCAGGGTGTGCCGCCCGTTCATGCGCCAGCCAGCCTGGATGGAGCAGAAGCCGAATCGGTTAGTCTGGCCGCAACATCCGTGTAACCCGCATACGGCCATTCAGAGCCGGCGAAGACTCATAGAATCTGGTGAAGCCGGACCGAAGTCGCATTTCGGCCCCTTTCAGAACGCGAAAGTCCTTGGTGAACGAAGGTAACGACAAGGTCAGTCAGGAGCCGCCGCGGGTTGTGGCACCCGAAAGCACGACCTGCGACGAGGTTGCTGCGGTCGCGCGGCGCGCGAAGGCTGGGCTTGTCACGATCGTGGTGGCGGTGGCTGTCGCTGTGGTGACGCTGGCGGGCGCGGCTGGCGCTCTGCTGGTCACCGGGATGATTCCGCTCTCGGGCCTGGAGGGCCGCATCTCGGCCGCGATTGCAGAACGGCTCGGTCCTGACTGGCAGGTTGAGGCTGGCAGCGCAGAGCTCAGCCGGATCGACGGGCGTGCCCAGCTCCGGGTTAGGCAGGTTTCGTTCCGTCACCGTAGCGGTGCGGCCTTCCGTGCGCCGGAGGCCGTGCTCGGCTATGTGCCGCTGGCGCTGCTGCGCGGCGAAATCCGGCTGGTGTCGGTCGACCTGCGTGGCGTCAACATGCGTCTCGGTGTCAATCATGACRGCGCATTGATCGTGAATGCGGATGCGGCCCCCCCGGAACCGGTGGTGCAGCCGCCCGCCATTCCAGATGCCAGCCATTGGAACGTCTTTACCAACATCATGGAGGCCGTCGCGACGGTCGCAGCCGGAGACGGTCTTCTCGGCGCGCTCGAAACGGCAGGCATGCGCGGAGCGAGGCTGGCACTGGTCGATCCCGATGGTCGACAGAGGACCAGTCTCGAGGATGTCGACATCAGATTGTCGCGTGTCGGCAACGGAGTCAGCCGCCTCACGATGAAGGGCCGGACCGGCTCGCGCTGGAAGGAACTCGCTATCGACCTGTCGGCCGATCCGGATGGAACGCGGCGGGCGGAGATCGATGTCGTTCGCTTCGAGCCCGCCGAGGCTGTTGCTCTCGCCGTGGGCACGTCCAGTGTCGCGATCAACGGGCTGCCGATGAAGGGCAAGATTTCCCTGGCTCAGCGCCCGGGCGGCGAAAGCAAGATGTCGGCGCGCTTCGACATCCTTCCTGGCACGATCACGTTTCGCGACAGCCCGGTCGCACCGATCTCGGTCGATACTGCCCATGTCGAGTTGGAGAGCGGAACGGGGCTGGCTGATCTCCGTGTGACCTCGGCGGAGTTCAAGGCTGGTCCGACGGTTCTGCGTGGTTCCGGCAGCTTGCGGGGAGAGAATGGTGTCTGGCGCGTGGGGCTGGATGCCAAGGGACAGATAGCCGGGGTCGGTTCGGATCCGGCGGTCGCCATCGACAGCATTCAGAGCGGCATCGTCCTCGAMAGCTCGGCCGGGGAAGTCCGTATCGAGAGTTTCTCACTGCGCGGCCCGCTGATCGCGGTCGACATGACCGGGCTTGTGCAGAAGCGGGGCGAATCGCCCTATCAGCAGTTCTGGATCCGGGCGACGGATTCTGACGCGCGGGCCGCCCTTGCAATCTGGCCGGAGTGGACTGCGCCCCATCTGCACGCTTCGCTGAGCCGGGAGGTGGCCGCAGGCCGTCTCACTGCGGTGGATGTCAAGGTCGACCTGCCGGCAGAAGATCACGCCCGAATGCTGCAAGGTGCAGGCATGCCCGACAAGGCGCTGCTCGTAACGGTGGACGCGACGAATGTGCGCTATCTGCCGGGCCCCGGTTTGCCGCCGCTGATCGACGGCACGGTCAGCGGCACCGCGACCGGCCGGACGGTCCAGCTCACCATCCCGAAGGCGACAGCCGATCTGCGTGATGGCCGAAAGCTCGCGTTGAGCGAAGGCAGCTTTGGCATTCTCGATACCTGGGCGCCGCGTCCCCAGGCCAAGATCGGCTTCCGCTCCGTCGGGCCGGCTGACGCGGTTGCGGCACTCTTCACCTTTCCGGCGCTCAAGGAGTTCAATCCCGGAGCAGGTGATCCGGCCTCGATTCGGGGCAGCAGTGACCTGAAGACCGTCATCACCTTGCCGATGGCCGACGATATCCAGCCTTCCGATGTCGTGGTCCAGAGCTCCGGCACGCTCTCCAACATTGCCTCGGATACATTGCTCGCCACCGAGAAGCTCGAAGCGGCCAATTTCACGGTCGGGTTCGATCGAACTGGCCTTTCGATCCGGGGCGAAGGCCGCGTCGGCGGCGAACGCGCGCAGATGGAGATCCGCCAGAACACGAAGGGACAGGGCGAGGCGACGCTCGCCTTCACGCTCGACAACGCTGCCCGCCAGAAGCGCGGCTTCGGGCCGGAGCTCGGCGTCAACGGCCCCGTGCAGGTCAAGGTATCGAAACAGCTTGGCAAGGGTGCGGAAATCGCTCCGCGTGTCGAACTCGATCTGACCAAGACGGCGATCGACGGAGTGATCCCCGGATTCGCCAAGCCCGCCGGGCGGGCGGGGCGGGCGACCTTCAATTACTTGGTCGATGCCGATGGTCCCGATCTMGATGATTTCACGCTCGATGCGTCGCCGGTCCTGATCCGTGGCAAGATCGAGCTCAACAAGCAGAGTGGGTTCGAGGGGGCCAGCCTCTCGCAGTTTCGGATATCCCCCGGCGACAATCTCAAGGTCGAGGCCAAGCGTGACGGAACGGTAACGAAGCTGGTGATCCGCGGGCAGGTTGCCGATGTACGGCCCTTCATTCGTGACCTGCAGGTCGGCGCGGCTCCGACGGCGCGAGGCGACAAGAACGCCGCGCGCGGCAACGATGTCGACGTCGATCTCGACGTGCCGATCCTGACCGGATTCAACAACGAGGCGATCGGCAACGGAGTGCTGAAGTTCTCGAAGCGAAATGGTGACCTACGCTCCCTGAGTTTCGACGGTCGTATCGGCCGGGCAAGCGTTTCCGCAAGGCAGGCCCGTCAAGGTGAGGGCGCCGGCACACTTGTCCTGCAGTCGGAGAATGGCGGCTCGGTGCTGCGCTTCTTTGACTTCTACCGTCGGGCTCACGGCGGCGATCTGGTGCTGACGCTGGGCCCGGGCGACACGCGCCAAAGCGGAGAGCTGCTCTTCCGCAACTTCGTCGTGCGCGACGAACCGGCGTTGCGGCGGGTCCTCGGAGAGCAGGCAGTGACGGCCCTGTCCGGCGATCGCGTTGGCGGAGCGGGAGGACGCATCGACGCCAGCGAGGTCGCCTTCACCAAGCTGAGGGCAGAATTCACCCGTTCTGCCAGCCGCCTGGATGTCTCGGACATGGTGATCTGGGGTCAGCAGATCGGGTTCACGCTTCAGGGGAATGTCGATTACGGCCGCGACAAGGTCGATATCGGCGGCACCTTCGTGCCGAGCTATGCCTTCAACAACGCCTTCGCGMAGGTGCCGGTCGTCGGAATGATCCTCGGCGGAGGTCAGTATGGCGGCTTGTTCGCCCTGAATTTCCGGATATCGGGATCTGCCAGCGCGCCGACCATGTCGATCAATCCGCTCTCCGCGATTGCGCCCGGCATCCTGCGTCGTTTCGTCGATCCGCTCGGGGGCGCCCCTCTGGAGCGCCCCGCCAGGCTACCGGTCCCTGCGCCGAGCCAAGCCCAGCGCTGAGCCTGGCTCGGCGCCGCGACTTGGTGTCGCGACTTGGGGGCGTCTATTCCGGCCGCAGCAGGACGTGCTTCTTGCGGCCGAAGGAGAGCTTGATCACGCCCTCCGGCGAGAGATGGCCTGCCCCGAGCGCCGCGCGCTCATCGGTGACGACCTCGTCATTGACGCGAAGGCCACCGGACTTGACCTGCCGGCGGGCTTCGCCGGTCGAAGGCACCAGGCCGGCGGTGACGAAGGCGGTCAGGACGCCGAGACCTGCGTCGAGAGCGGTCCGCGAGACTCCGACGCTCGGGAGGTCCTCTGCGAGCGTGCCCTCCTCAAAGGTCCGGCGCGCCGTCTCGAAGGCCGCTTCCGCAGCCTCGCGGCCATGCAGCAATGCGGTGGCCTCCGTCGCGAGTACCTTCTTGGCGTCGTTGATCTCGGAACCGCCGAGGGCTGCCAGACGGGCGATCTCGTCCATCGGGAGCTTGGTGTAGAGCTTCAGGAAGCGCTCGACATCGGCGTCCTCGGTATTGCGCCAGAACTGCCAGAACTCATAGGGGCTCATCAGATCGGCATTGAGCCAGACGGCGCCATTGGCGGTCTTGCCCATCTTGCCGCCCGAGGCCGTCGTCAGCAGCGGCGACGTCAGCGCATAGAGCTGCACATTCGCCATGCGGTGGCCGAGGTCGATGCCATTGATGATATTGCCCCACTGGTCGGAGCCGCCCATCTGCAGCACGCAGCCCGTGCGCTTGTTCAGCTCCACGAAGTCGTAGGCCTGTAGGATCATGTAGTTGAATTCGAGGAAGGACAGCGACTGCTCGCGGTCGAGCCGCGTCTTCACGCTGTCGAAGGACAGCATGCGGTTGACCGAGAAGTGACGGCCGACATCGCGTAGGAACTCGAGATAATTGAGCCCCAGCAGCCAGTCGGCATTGTTCATCATGCTTGCTGCGCCATCGAAGTCGAGATAGCGGGCAAAAACCTTACGGATACCCGCCAGATTGCGCTCGATGTCTTCGACCGTGAGCAGCTTGCGCGCCTCGTCCTTGAAGGACGGGTCACCCACCATCGTGGTGCCGCCGCCCATCAGTGCGATTGGCTTGTGACCGGTCTCCTGCATCCAGTGCAGCATCATGATCTGGATGAGCGAGCCCGCATGAAGAGACGTCGCGGTCGCGTCGAAGCCGATATAGGCGCTGATCGGCCCCTTCAGCGCAGCCGCATCAAGCCCTTCCGGATCGGAGATCTGATGAACATAGCCGCGCTCGGAGAGAACGCGCAGAAGATCGGATTTGAAAGTCGTCATGGCGAAAGCTCGTTTGCATAATGCGACCTCATCCCCGAGGAGCAACCGCGGATTGCGTCCCGAAGGATGTCTCCAGTATGCGCTGGAGCGCCCTTCGGGATGCCGCTTCGCGGGCTCCCAGGGATGAGGGCTGAATTCAGACCTGTTCCTGTTCGGCCTTGCTGATCTCGGGGCCGACCTTCCGGTCGAGATAGAGGCTGACCGCCTCCATCAGCTGGTCGACGCGACCATCGAAGAAGTGGTTGGCGCCCTCGACGACGGCGTGCTCGATCTGGATGCCCTTCTGGGTCTTCACCTTCTCGATCACGGCCATGACCTCCTTGACCGGCGCCACGCGGTCTTCCGAACCGTGCACGAACAATCCGGAGGAAGGGCAGGGCGCCAGGAAGGAGAAATCATAGCGGTTCGCCATCGCGGCGATCGACATGAAGCCCTCGATCTCCGGGCGGCGCATCAGGAGCTGCATGCCGATCCAGGCGCCGAAGGAGACGCCGGTGATCCAGCAGCTCTTGGCCTCGGGGTTCAGCGCCTGCATCCAGTCCAGCGCAGCGGCGGCGTCCGACAGTTCACCGGCGCCATGGTCGAAATGGCCCTGGCTGCGGCCGACGCCGCGGAAGTTGAAGCGCAGCGCCGAAAAGCCCCGGTTCACGAACGTGTAGAACAGATTGTAGACGATCTGGTTGTTCATCGTGCCGCCGAACTGAGGGTGCGGGTGCAGGATGATGGCGAGCGGGGCGCCCTTCTTCTTTGCGGGCTGGTAGCGACCTTCGATCCGTCCGGCCGGTCCGTTGAAAATCACCTCGGGCATATCACACTCGCCTTTTGTTGGGGCAGAGCCGCGCGCAACCGGCAAATCGGCGGCAAACTGCCGTCCAAAATGTCCCGCTGCCCTTGACGGACCTGCCGCTCGCGCCCTACATCAAGCGCTTAGAATAGTTCTAACAGCCGTGAACAAGACCGGAACAAACGAGCGGTTTGCCGTTTTGGCGAACCTGCGGTCCCGGAACACGGCCGGTTGGATGGGCGGCTATAGCACGGCGCAGGGGTGCAATTTCAAGCATTTCGTGCCGGCCAGGCCGCCGCTGGATCGGAGCTTCGCAAACGTGACCGGGTCAGCCCGCAGCTATCTCGACCACAACGCCACCACGCCGGTTCGCCCGGACGTGGCGGAGGCGATGCTGGCCGCGTTGCGCATGCCCGGCAATCCATCCTCCGTCCACGGTGAGGGCAGGCTGGCGCGGGCTGCTGTCGAGAAGGCACGGGAACAGGTCGCACGCCTTTGCGGTGCCAGCCCGGCTAACGTCGTTTTCACCAGCGGCGGTACGGAGGCTAATGCCACGGTGCTTTCGCCGGGGTTGATGGAATGCAGTGGCGGACGCGATTGCATCCGCGTGCCGGGCTCGCTTCTGCTCTATGGCGCGACCGAGCATGCCTGCGTCCGCGACGGTCATCGCTTCGCAGGTGGTGCGGCGGAAGCCATCCCGGTCGATGCCACGGGGGTTGCCGATCTGGCCTGGCTCGAGGCGCGGCTGCAGAAATTGGCCAGCGAGCAACCCGGCGCGCGGGCGCTGGTTTCGCTGCATCTTGCGAATAACGAAACCGGCGTCATTCAACCGATTGCCGAAGCAACGGTCATTGCCAGGCGCTACGGCGCGCTGCTGCACTGCGACGCGGTTCAGGCCGCCGGCAAAATTTCTATCGATATCAACGCATTGGGCGCAGATGTTCTGGCGCTGTCTGCGCACAAGATCGGTGGTCCGAAGGGAGTTGGCGCCATCGTCCTCCGCAGTGGTGCCTACGAACTCGCCGACAAGCCGGTTCGCGGTGGTGGGCAGGAGCGTGGCTGGCGTGCCGGCACCGAAAACGTTCCCGGCATCGTAGGCTTCGGCATTGCTGCCGAGATCGCCGGCAGGGCAATAGCGACAGAGGCAACCAGGCTTTCGAGCCTCCGCAGCACGCTGGAAGCTGGAATCCTTGCGCTCGCACCGGAAACGGTCCTGTTCGGTGGCGCTGCTCCGCGTCTGCCGAATACCAGCGCCTTCGCGACGCCGGGGATCAAGGCGGAAACGGCGTTGATCATGCTGGATCTCGCTGGCATAGCGCTCTCGTCCGGCTCGGCCTGCTCCTCGGGCAAGGTCAAGCGCTCGCATGTCCTGGATGCCATGGGCGTCGACCCTGTCATGAGTGCAGGGGCCTTGCGGGCGAGCCTGGGATGGACCACTTCCGAGGCCGATATCGCTCATTTCCTTGCGGCATACGCGAAGGCGCTTGCCGCGAAAACCGGTCGGGAGAGGCAGGCGGCGGCCTGACTGTTCCGGCGACTATCTTGAAAGAACCGGCGGGCCTTGAACCCGCGACTGGAGACTGAATATGGCAGCGGTCCAGGAGACCATTGATCAGGTCAAGTCGATTGACGTGACCGAGTACAAATACGGCTTCGTCACCGAGATCGAAGTCGATAAKCCCGCCAAGGGGCTGACCGAAGACACGGTCCGCTACATCTCGGCGCGCAAGAACGAGCCGGCATGGATGCTGGAATGGCGGCTGGATGCCTTCCGGCGCTGGAAGACGATGACGGAGCCGACTTGGTCGCGCGTCAACTACCCGCCGATCGATTATCAGAACATCTATTACTACGCCGCGCCGAAGATGGGCGCGCAGCCGAAATCGCTCGACGAGGTCGATCCGGCGATCCTTGAGACCTATAAGAAGCTCGGTATTCCGCTCCGTGAGCAGGAGATTCTCGCTGGCGTCGCGCCGGAGAACCGCGTTGCGGTCGATGCGGTCTTCGACTCCGTTTCGGTTGTCACCACCTTCAAGAAGGAGTTGGCCGAGGCCGGCGTGATCTTCTGCTCGATCTCCGAGGCGATCCAGGAGCATCCCGAGCTCGTCAAGAAGTACCTCGCCACCGTCGTTCCGGTGACCGACAACTACTTCGCCACGCTGAACAGTGCGGTCTTCACCGATGGCTCCTTCGTCTACATCCCCAAGGGCGTGCGCTGCCCGATGGAGCTGTCGACCTATTTCCGCATCAACGAGCAGAACACCGGCCAGTTCGAGCGCACGCTGATCATCGCCGAAGAGGGCTCCTATGTGAGCTATCTCGAAGGCTGCACGGCGCCGAAGCGCGACGAGAACCAGCTCCACGCGGCGGTGGTCGAGCTGATCGCGCTCGATGATGCCGAGATCAAGTACTCGACCGTGCAGAACTGGTTCCCCGGCGATGCCGAGGGCAAGGGCGGCATCTACAACTTCGTCACCAAGCGCGGCGATTGCCGTGGCAAGAACTCGAAGATCTCGTGGACGCAGGTCGAGACCGGCTCCGCCATCACCTGGAAATACCCGTCCTGCATCCTGCGCGGCGACGGCTCGCGCGGCGAGTTCTACTCGATCGCCGTGTCGAACGGCATGCAGCAGGTCGATAGCGGCACCAAGATGATTCATCTCGGCCGCAACACCACCTCGAAGATCATCGCCAAGGGCATCGCGGCGGGAAAGTCGGACTCGACCTATCGCGGCATGGTCTCGGCGCATCGCAAGGCGACGGGCGCGCGCAACTTCACCAACTGCGATTCGCTGCTGATCGGCGACCAGTGCGGCGCGCACACGATCCCCTATATCGAGGCGAAGACCGCCACCGCGATCTTCGAGCATGAGGCGACGACCTCGAAGATCGGTGAGGATCAGCTCTTCTATTGCCAGCAGCGCGGCCTCTCCGAGGAGGAGGCGGTGGCGCTGATCGTCAACGGCTTCGTCAAGGAGGTGCTGCAGCAACTCCCGATGGAGTTCGCCGTCGAGGCGCAGAAGCTCATCACCATCTCGCTCGAAGGCTCCGTCGGCTAGCGCGACATCATGGTCTGGCATGTCCAGACCAGCCACGCCCTTCTTGAACAGACACCAGCCGCGGATGCTTGGCACAAGACCGAGCGCGACGCGGCAGAAACCGGAACTCTGACCAATGCTCGAAATCCGCAACCTGACCGTCAAGATCGCCGACGAGGACACCCAGATCCTGAACGGCCTGAACCTCACCGTGAATGACGGCGAGGTCGCTGCCATCATGGGGCCGAACGGCTCCGGCAAGTCGACCCTGTCCTATGTCATCGCCGGCAAGGAGGACTATGAGGTCCTCGACGGCGAGATCCTGCTGAATGGCGAGAACGTGCTGGAGATGGAGGCCGATGCCCGCGCCGCCGCCGGCATCTTCCTGGCCTTCCAGTATCCGCTGGAGATCCCCGGCGTCGCCACCATGACCTTCCTGAAGGCGGCGATGAACGCGCAGCGCAGGGCTCGCGGCGAGGGCGAACTGCTGACGCCAGACTTCATCAAGCGCGTCAACGCTGCAGCTGATGGCCTTGGCATCAATCGTGAAATGCTGCGCCGCCCGCTCAATGTCGGCTTCTCCGGCGGTGAGAAGAAGCGCATGGAGATCCTGCAGATGGCGCTGCTCGCGCCCTCCATGTGCATCCTTGACGAGACCGATTCCGGCCTAGACATCGACGCGCTGCGCATCGTTGCCGAAGGCGTCAATGCCTTGCGCGACAAGAGCCGCGGCTTCCTGGTGATCACCCACTACCAGCGCCTGCTCGAGCACATCGTGCCCGACACCGTGCATGTCATGGCCAGGGGCCGCATCGTCCGCACCGGCGGCAAGGAACTGGCCCTGGAGCTCGAGAAGAGCGGTTACGCAGCCTATGGGGAGGCCGCCTGATGGCCATCGTCACCCCGCTGAAGACCGCGGCCGAGCAGGTCCTCGCCCAGCAGTTCGCCAATGTGAAGGCTGAGCTGCCGGGAGCCGGGCCGGTTCGCAAGCTGCGCGAAGATGCCTTCGCCGGCTTCGAGGCCAAGGGCCTGCCGCATCGCCGCCTCGAAGCCTGGCGCTATACGGATCTGCGCATGATGCTGCGCGAGGCGAAGCCTCTCGCCGGCGGCAATGCTGCAACCCAGGCCGTGCGCGACCGTCTTTCCACGCTGGAGCTGGACGGTCTCAGGCTCGTCCTGATCGACGGCGCCTTCAATGCCGAGCTTTCGGGCCTCGCTGCCTTGCCCGAGGGCGTCACGGTTCATGCCCTGGCCGACGCGCTGGTTTCGCCACGCGAGGATCTGACGCGGATCCTCTCCGGTCCCGGCGTCGCGGAAGGCGATACCGGCCTGATGCTCAACACGGCGTTGATGCGTGACGGTGTCCTGGTCGAGATCGCGGAAGGCACCGAACTCGCCGCGCCGATCGCGATCATCTCGCTCGCCTCCGGCGAAGACGAGCAGGCGATCTTCAGCCGCTCGGTCGTGCTTGCCGGCAAGGGCGTCAAKGGCTCGATCGTCGAGATCAGCGAGAGCGTCGGGGCGAAAGCTGCGCAGATCAACACGGCGATCGTCTTCGAAGCCGGCGACGAAAGCGAGATCCAGCACATCCGGCTCGTGACGCGCCAGCCGGCCGAGACTGTGCAGGTACTGAGCCTGCTCGCGACTGTTGGCGCCCATGCCAGGTTCGACTCCTTCGCGTTGATCTTCAATGCGGGCACGGTGCGTCAGCAGCATTTCGTGCGTTATGCCGGAGAGCACACTGAGGTCGGGCTACGCGGCGTCAACCTGCTCGGTGGCCAGGAGCATTCCGACGTCACGCTCGTGGTCGACCATGAAGTCCCTCACGGCACCAGCCGCGAGCTGTTCAAGTCGATCATTGGCGGCGAAGGCACCGGCGTCTTCCAGGGCAAGGTCATCGTGCGTCAGCATGCGCAGAAGACCGATGGCAGCATGAAGAGCAATGCGCTGCTCCTGAACGACGGCGCGACCATGTTCAACAAGCCCGAGCTCGAGATCTTCGCCGACGACGTGGTCTGCGGCCATGGCGCCACCGTGGCGCAGATCGATGGCGAGCAGCTCTTCTATCTGATGGCGCGCGGCCTGCCGCGGCCTCAGGCCGAGGCGCTGGTTCTGCAGGCCTTTGCCGGCGAGGCGGTCGAGTTCGTTGCCGACGAGGCGTTGCGCGACCTGATCATGGGCGAAGTCGAAGGTTGGCTCGCCAACCGCGAGCACACAGCCGAGAAGGCAGCCTGATGCCATACGTCAATCTCCAGATCACCAAGGGTGCGACCCGTGAACAGAAGGCCGAGATCGTCAAGGAGTTCACGCAGACCCTTGTCCGCGTGCTCGGCAAGAACCCGGACAACACCCATATCGTGATCCAGGAGATCGAGCGCGAGGACTGGGGCCATGCCGGCGTGCTCGTCGCCGACAGGCCAAGCAATCCTGGAAAGGCCTGACCATGAATGCGCCGGTGAAGCCTTATGACGTTGCGGCGATCCGCCGGGATTTCCCGATCCTGAGCCGGGAGGTCTACGGCAAGCCGCTGGTCTATCTCGACAATGCGGCCTCGGCGCAAAAGCCGAATGTCGTCATCGATGCGATGAGCCGGCTGATGCGCGAGGACTATGCCAATGTCCATCGCGGGCTGCACTACCTCGCCAACGCTTCGACYGAGGCCTATGAGGCGGCGCGCGAAAGCGCGCGCCGCTTCCTCAATGCCGCCCATCTCGAAGAGATCATCTTCACCCGGTCCTCGACCGGCGCGCTGAATCTCGTTGCCTCGTCTCTCGGGCGCCATCTCGGCATCCAGGAGGGCGACGAGATCATTCTCTCGATCCTGGAGCACCATTCCAACATCGTGCCCTGGCACTATTGGCGCGAGCGGCATGGGGCGGTGATCAAATGGGCGCCGATCGACGAGGACGGCAATTTCCTCATCGAGGAATTCGAGAAGCTGATCTCGCCGCGCACCAAGATCGTGGCACTGACCCATATGTCGAATGCGATCGGCACGATCGTTCCGATCGCCGAGGTTGCTGCCATCTGTCAGGCCTATCGGATTCCGCTGGTCGTGGATGGCAGCCAGAGCGCGGTGCATCTGCCGGTCGACGTGCAGACCCTCGGCTGCGATTTCTACTGCTTCACCGGCCACAAGACCTATGGACCGACTGGCTCCGGCGTCCTCTGGGGCAAGCGCGAATGGCTGGAAAAGCTGCCCCCCTATGAGGGCGGCGGCGAGATGATCGTCACCGTCAGCGAGGACGCGATCACCTATAACGACCCTCCGCATCGCTTCGAGGCGGGGACGCCGGCGATCGTCGAGGCCGTGGGGCTCGGTGCCGCGCTCGACTACATGATGGCGCTGGGGCGCGAGAATATCGCCGCCCACGAGGCCAAGCTCACCAGCTATGCCATGCAGCGGCTCGGCGAGATGAACTCGATCCGGATATTCGGCAGGGCTGCGAACAAGGGTGCGATCGTCTCCTTCGAGTTGAAGGGCGCGCATGCGCATGACGTTGCGACCGTGATCGACCGCGCAGGTGTCGCAGTCAGGGCCGGTACCCATTGCGCGATGCCGCTTCTGGCCCGATATGGAGTGACGTCGACCTGCAGGGCTTCTTTCGGCCTCTACAATACGCTGGAAGAAGTCGACCATCTGGTCGAGGCGTTGCGGAAGGCCGAGAGCCTTTTCGCCTGAACGGGATTGTTGTGATGAGTGAGAGCGCCACCGAAGAGCTGAAGCCGAACGCCCCCAGCATGGGCGCGAGCTCGGGCCTGCCGCCGGAGGAGATCGATCGTCTCACCGACGATATCGTTGCAGCGCTGAAGACGGTCTACGATCCGGAGATTCCGGCTGACATCTATGAGCTCGGCCTGATCTACCGGGTCGATATCGCCGATGACCGCCAGGTCGCGATCGACATGACTCTGACCGCGCCAGGGTGCCCGGTTGCCGGCGAGATGCCCGGCTGGGTCGAGAACGCGGTGAGCGCCGTGCCCGGCGTCGCTGCGGTGACGGTGAGCATGACCTTCGATCCGCCCTGGGACCAGTCCCGGATGTCGGACGAGGCCAGAGTAGCGCTCGACATGTGGTGACAAGGGCAGGCGGGCTTCCGTGCCGGGACAGCGCAGGACGAACGAGCGGGAGCTCGCGATCGTGCGGCGCGCATATGCCCGGCAGATGCTCGCCAGCGTCGGCGTCGCCGATAATCCTGCGCTCGAGAGCGCCTTTGCGGCAGTCGCGCGCGAGTGCTTCATCGGCCCGCCGCCATGGCATATGTCGCGCGGCGGCAGCTATGCGATCCTGACATCCAGTGATCCGACCGTCGTCTATCAGGATGTCCTGATCGCCTTGGCGCCGGAGCGCGGCGTCAACAACGGCAGCCCAAGCCTGCATGCCCATTGGCTGAATGCGCTGAGGCCGCGTGCGGGCGAGCGCGTCGTCCATATCGGTGCTGGCACCGGATATTATACGGCAATCCTGGCGCAGCTTGTCGGCCCCGCGGGACAGGTGCTGGCGGTCGAGTACGATCCGGTCTTGGCCGAGCGTGCCGCCGCCAATCTGTCGGACCAGCCCTCGGTCACGGTCGTCAAGGGCGACGGCGCCGAATGGCCGCGCGAGCCGGTCGATTGCATCTATGTCAATTTCGCCGCCGCCCGCCCTGCCGAGGCATGGCTCGATCGCCTCGCGCCCGGTGGCCGGCTGATCTTTCCGCTTGGCGTGCCCGGGCCGGTCGATGCAAGGGGCAGGAGAGGGCGACATTCCTTTCGCGGTGCGGGCTACCTGGTTGAACCTCAGGGCGAGGGCTTCAGCGTCTCCTGGCTCGGAATGGCATCCTTCGTCTGCGCTGAAGGCGCCCTTGCCGGGACGCCGGCCGAGCAGGCGGCCCTGTGGGCGGCCTTTGGCGGCGGAGATGCGGAATTCGTGCGCAGCCTCAGGCGCGGCGACGAAAAATCCTCTGCGCGGCTCTGGCTGCAGGGCAATGGCTGGAGCCTGAGCTACGACACCGCCACGAAGGAGCACTGATCTCCGCCGAGCTAAAGCTCTGCGAGCATCGCTGCCTTGGCAGCGCAGATGCGCTCCTCATTGCGCCGGTAGAAGGTCCATTGCCTGATCCGCCTCGGCGTCACCAGCCCGGCCCGCACGAGAACCTTCATGTGTTCGCTCAGCGTCGGCTGGCTGATACCGAGCTTCTCGGCGATGAAGACCCCGCAAACCCCATCCTCGACCAGATCTCCGTCGACCTGTGGCGGAAAATGCGCGCGCGGATCCTTCAGCCAATCCAGGATCTGGAGGCGGCGCTCATTGGCGAGCGCGCGGAACAGGTCAGCCGGGTTCATTCTGGCACTTTGCCAAATCCCTAATTCATGGCAAGAGGAATCCCTCTGAGCCATCGGATTCCAGCGTCGATCGGAGCCGCCATGCCGTCCTACCCCTTCGAAACCGTCGATGTCTTCACGGACCGTCGCTTTGGCGGAAATCCGCTGGCCGTTTTCACCGATGCTCGGGGCATGTCGGACGCGCAGATGCAGTCCTTGGCCGCGGAGATGAATCTMAGCGAGACGACCTTCGTGCTGCCGCCAGACGATTCGGCTCATACCGCACGTGTCCGCATCTTCCACCGCACCGGCGAAATGCCCTTTGCGGGCCATCCCAACGTGGGTACGGCCTGTGTGCTGGCGCGGCATGGCCACGACCGCGATGGCGTGCTTCTTTTCGAGGAAATCGCGGGCCTCGTCGAGGTGAAGGTTGAGCGAGATCCCAATGGCACGGTGACGGGCGCCACGATCGCTGCGCCGCAGCCGCTCTCGACAGGCATCACGCTCCCCGTTGCCGGGATTGCCGCCTGTGCCGGTCTGAATCCCTCGGATGTGGTGGTCGCGTCGCACCAGCCRCTCCAAGCCTCGGTCGGCGTGCGCTTCGTGCTGACCGAAGTGAAGGCGGAGGCTCTGTCACGGGCCGTTCCCGATCTCGCATCGTTCCGGGCGCTTGAAGCAGCGCACCCGGAGCTGGAGAAGCGGTTATCGCTCTTCCTCTATGTGCGTGATGGGGAGAGCATCCGCGCCCGCATGTTTGCGCCATTGGCCGGTACATGGGAGGACCCGGCAACGGGTTCGGCGAGTGCCACGCTGGCAGCGTTGCTGCTATCGCTTGGTGATGGCGAGAGTGCACGCTTCGAACTCACCCAGGGCGTCGAGATGGGGCGCCCGAGTCTGCTGCAATTGACGGCGCGGCGCAGTGAG